>NZ_JBFUMO010000398.1:0-5465 GCF_054049355.1 Roseateles sp. P5_E11
CTCCGTGACCTGCTCGGGCAATTGCGGGCCGACGCTTGCAACCGCCTTCGCCGCCGGCCAGCGCATCATGACCGTCGACAACGGGATGACGATCAGCTCCGGCACCATCGGCACGGCCGCGGCGCCGGTCGTCGTCGTCGTGTACGGGAACGTGACAATCACCGGCCCGATGCAACTGAACGGCATGCTGGTGGTCCTCGGCAATCTGACCTGGACCAACGCCGCCGCCGCGCCTTCCCAGGTCAACGGCATGGTGGTGGTGCAAGGCGACATGAATGCAGTCGGGCAAATGGACATCATCTATCAGCAGTCCATCGCCAATGAACTGCGCAACCGCCTGGGTAGCTACGCGCGCGTGTCGGGTGGCTGGATCGACGGCGAAATCTAGTGACCGAGATCCTCATGCTCACGCCCTTGCCCTCCCTATCCCGCGCGGCCCTGCGCCGCCAGCGCGGCGTCACGCTGATCGAGGCCCTGGTGGCCTTGCTGGTGATGTCCTTTGGCATGCTCGCGCTCGTCGGCCTGATGAGCAATCTGCGCCGCGGCGGCGATTTGGCCAAGCAGCGCAGCGAGGCCATGCGGATTGCCAGGGCCGAAATCGCCACCCTGAGGGCTTTTTCGGAACTGGAGCGTGGCGCTGCGACGCCGGCTGCAGCCGCGGTCTATGACGAGATCACCACGCCGGCCGCGCCCGCGCCGGTCACGCCAGCGGATTCAAACACCACCTACAGCGTGCAGCGCACGGTGACCGACCTGACCGATGTCCAGGCCAAGCAGGTCCGCGTGAGAGTCGACTGGATCGACCGCGCCGGGGATCGACAGTTCGTCAACCTGGACACCGTCATCGCGCGCGTCGATCCCATCTTCAGCGCCGCGGTGGGTTTCGCACCACCCGCCGGGCCCGTTACCCACCCCTCGGGCCGCAACCCCGTCATCCCGGCGGGGGCCAAGCAACTGGATGGCAAGAACAGCGCCTTCATCCCGAGCGGAGCGCGCGCGGACGTCTGGATCTTCAACAACCTGACCGGTGTCATCACGGGTGTATGCACGACTCAGTTTGCAGCGGGTACCGCCGTTTCAGCGGTGACCGCCGCCGCCGTCGCGTCCTGCAAGGACAGCCTTGCCGGAACGGGAGCCGGCTATGCCTATCTGCTCAGCGGCGTGATCCGCTTCTCCAACACCAACCCGGCGAACCCCAGCCAGCCCGAGGCCTTTGCCATCCCTCTGACCGCGCCGACCCTCGTCAGCGGTAGCTATTCACTGCCGCGCCTTGACCCGCAGTTCCAGCCGGTAATGAGCGGTGGGAACCTGACGCTGGACAGCTTCACGGCAACACCGCCCACCGTGACTTCGGCGGAGCACCAGCCAGAGTGCTTCCAGGACTCGCCCAGCACGTCCCCCAGCACCCAACCCTTCGTCACGTACAACTGCATCGTCTATCCCGACACCAGCACGAAATACTGGTCGGGCCAGCTCGAGCTGACAGGCCTCAGCCTCGGCACGACCGCAGCCGAATACCGCGTCTGCCGCTACAGCGCCGACTACAACGGCAGCGGCGGCATGTTCACGGCCGACTGGAAGGCCCTGGAGAACGAGGAGCATCCGGCGGTCTATGCCCGGGTCACGGGTTCGCTGGCACGTCAGAACTTCCTGGTCATCAAGGGCAACCTCGATTGCCCGACGGCGCCAGCGGTCAACCCCAGTGCCGGCGTCTTCGCCGACTACTCGACCATCCAGCTGCAGCCTGCCCCCGGACCTTAGCCGCCGCGTTGGCGGGCCCTAGACTGCTCGCATGAATTCGCCCGCAATCACGGCGGCGCTGCAGCGAGCGCTTTCCCTGGCCGAGCAGGCCATCGGCTTGACCGACCCCAACCCCCGCGTCGGCTGCGTCATCCTGGCTCCCGACGGCCGGGAACTCGGCGCGGGCCACACCCAGCCGGCTGGCCAGGCCCATGCCGAAGTGATGGCGTTGCGCGATGCAGCCGCGCGCGGCCACGATGTGCGCGGCGCGACCGCCGTTGTCACCCTCGAGCCCTGCTCCCACCATGGCCGAACGCCTCCCTGCTGCGATGCGCTGATTGCCGCCGGCATCGCGCGCGTCGTGGCTGCGGTCAAGGACCCCAACCCACAAGTCGCCGGCCAGGGCCTCGCGCGCCTGAAGGCTGCCGGCCTGCAGGTTGAACTGGCGGACCCGGCCATCGCCGAGGCGGCCAGCGAACTCAACATCGGCTTCTTCTCGCGCATGCAGCGCGGCAGGCCCTTCGTGCGCCTGAAGTCGGCCATCTCGCTCGACGGCCGCACCGCCCTGCCCGATGGCCGCAGCCAATGGATCACCGGCGAGGCCGCCCGCACCGACGGCCATGCCTGGCGCAAGCGCGCAGGCGCCGTGCTGACCGGCATCGGCACCGTGCTGGCTGACGACCCGCGCCTCGATGTGCGCCTGGTGCCGACTGCTCGTCAGCCGCTGCGCATCGTGCTGGACCCGCGAGGCCGCATGCCAGGCGGCGCCCGCATCCTGCAGCCCCCCGGTGAGGCCCGCGTCATCGGTCCCGGGCGGGCCGATCTGGCCGCGCTGCTGACCGAACTCGGCGCCCAAGGCATCAATGAACTGCATGTCGAAGCCGGTCCGACGCTTTCCGGGGCTTTCCTCGATGCCGGCCTGGTCGACGAGCTGCTGATCTACCAGGCGCCCATGCTGATCGGCGAAGGCCGCCCGCTCGCGGCGCTGAGCCCGCTGGCCGAACTCGGCGACGCGCGTCGCTGGCGCCTCATCGAAGCCACACCCATCGGCCCGGATCTGCGCCTGCGGCTGCGTCCGAAGTAACGCCCCACGCGGCACCAGCCGCTAGGGTCGCCACCTACAATCGCCGGCTATGCCCATCTCCCCCATTCCCGAGCTGGTGGCCGAGCTGGCTGCCGGCCGCATGGTCATCCTCGTCGACGAGGAAGACCGTGAGAACGAAGGCGATCTCGTGCTGGCGGCCGACCTCGTCACGCCCGAGGCCATCAACTTCATGGCCCGCTACGGCCGCGGCCTGATCTGCCTGACACTGCCCCGCGAGCATTGCGAGCGCCTGCAGCTGCCGCCGATGACGCGGCGCAACGGCACCCAGCATGGCACCGCCTTCACGGTGTCCATCGAGGCCGCCACCGGCGTCACGACCGGCATCTCCGCCGCCGACCGTGCCCGCACCGTGCAGGCGGCCGTCGCGGCGGACGCCAAGGCCAGCGACCTCGTGCAACCCGGCCACATCTTCCCGTTGCAGGCCCACGACGGCGGCGTGCTGATGCGCGCCGGCCATACCGAGGCCGGCTGCGACCTGGCGCGCATGGCCGGCCTGTCGTCCACCTCGGTGATCTGCGAGATCATGAAGGACGACGGCACCATGGCTCGCCTGCCCGACCTCGAGATTTTTGCTGCCGAGCATGGCCTGAAGATCGGCACCATCGCCGACCTCATCGAACACCGCAGCCGCCACGAGAGCCTGATCCAGCGCGTTGCCGAGCGGCGCCTGAACACGGCCCAGGGCGAGTTCGACTGCCAGGTCTTCACCGACCGCACCGGCGGCACCCACCTGGCGCTCAGCCAAGGCCAGTGGACGCCCGACACCGAAGTCCTCGTGCGCGTGCACGAACCGCTGTCGGTCATGGACCTGCTGGAAGCCGGCCCCTGCGGCCACYCCTGGGGCCTGCCCGCCGCGCTGGCCGCCGTCAAGGCCAGCCCGGGCGGCGTGGTCGTGCTGCTGAATTGCGGCGAGGACGCCGCCGGCGTGCTGGCCCGCGTGCAGGCCTGCGAGCCGGCCCCCGCCACCAAGGGCGCGATGGACCTGCGCACCTATGGCGTCGGCGCCCAGATCCTGAAGGCCCTGGGCGTGCACCGCATGCGCCTGCTGGGCAGCCCGCGCCGCATGCCCAGCATGACCGGCTATGGCCTCGAAGTGACCGGCTTTACTGCGCCTCCCAACTGCTGAACCCGAAAGGCCCGCGATGCAAGATTCCGAACCAGGCCTGCCCAGCTTCGAGGGCGCTCTCGATGGCAGCGAGCTGACCATCGCCATCGTCCAGGCGCGCTTCAATGACGCCATCACCTCGACCCTGGCCAGCGCCTGCCTGGCCGAGCTGTCGGTGCTCGGCGTGCCGACCGAAGCCATCCGCCACGTCACCGTGCCCGGTGCGCTGGAAGTGCCACTGGCCCTGCAGGCCCTGGCCGAGAGCAATGACTTCGACGCGCTGATCGCCCTGGGCTGCATCATCCGCGGCGAGACCTACCACTTCGAGCTGGTGGCCAACGAGAGTGGCGCGGCCGTCACCCGCGTCGGCCTGGACCATGGCATCCCGATCGCCAACGCCATCCTGACCGTCGAGAACGAAGCCCAGGCCTGGGCCCGCGCCGAACCCAAGGGCCGCGACGCTGCCCGCGTCGCCGTCGAAATGGCCAATCTGCTGAAAGAGATCGAGTGAACGCCTCCACCCCCAAGACCGCCACGAAGACGGCCAACAAACCTGGCGGCAAGCGCGCTCCCGCCAAGTCCGCCCGCCGCCGCTCACGCGAGGCCGCCGTGCAAGGCCTCTACCAATGGCTGCTGACCGGCGAGGACATCGGCGCCATCACCGCCCTGGGCCGTGAGCAGGAAGGCTATGCCAAGCTCGACGTGAAGCACTACGACGCGCTGCTGGCTGGCTGCGTCAACGAAGCGGCTGATCTCGACGCCATCCTGTCGCGCCACGTCGACCGCAAGACCACCGAGCTCTCGCCCATTGAGCACGCCATCCTGATGATCGGCGCCTACGAGCTCAAGCACTGCGTCGACATCCCCTACCGGGTCGCCATCAACGAGGCGGTCGAGCTGGCCAAGTCCTTCGGCGGCACCGATGGGCACAAATATGTGAACGGCGTGCTGGACCGCGCGGCGGGCGACTTGCGCCCCGTCGAGGTCGCAGCCAAGCGTTGACGAAGCGCTGATGAAACTGGCCGCGCGGCTCGACCGCATCGAGCCCTTCTATGTGATGGAGCTGGCCAAGGCCGCGGCCCGGGTCGCGGCCGGGCCGCTGTGCGATCCGGCGCTGGGCGGCCGGCACATGATCCGCCTGAATGTCGGCGAGCCCGATTTCGGCGCCGCGCCCGCGGTCCGTGAAGCCGTGGCCCGCGTGGCCCAGGGCCCGACGCCCTACACCGATGCCCTCGGTTTGCCCGCATTGCGCGAAGCCATCTCGCGCTGGTACGGCCAGCGCTTCGGCCTCGCCATCGCGCCCGAACGCATTGCCATCACGGCCGGCGCGTCGGCCGGCCTGCAGCTCGCCTGCCTGGCCCTCTTCGAGCGCGGCGACGAGGTGTTGATGCCCGACCCCTGCTACCCCTGCAATCGCCACTTCGTGACGGCTGCGGACGCCACGCCGCGGCTGCTGCCGACCGGCGCCGCGAAGCGCTTCCAGCTCGGAGCGCAGCAGGTCCGCGACGCGTGGAC
>NZ_JBFUMO010000399.1:0-5464 GCF_054049355.1 Roseateles sp. P5_E11
ATCCTGATGTCGGTGGGCTCGCCGATGTACATCAAGGTCGTCGTCGACGGCAACGGCAACATCGGCTATGCCGGCGCCAACATCGAGAACCCCACTGACCCCAACATCGACGTCTACTTCGATTTCGGCGAGATGGCCATCATCCCGCTGGGCCAGCCGGATCAGGGCATCTTCATCAACACGACGCGTGTCGATCACTTCGGCTTCCCGCTGAAGCTGCGCGTCCAGGGCCTGGGTGGCTACGACCAGACCGTGGGTGAAGCGCTGACCGAGACGCGTGACCAGCTCTTCAGCAAGTTCATCGCCGAAGTGCCGGCGCAGTTCAAGCCTCTCGCGCAGGCGCCGTACTCGCCGTACCGGATCATGGCCCCGGCCCACGGCACCTTCAAACCCGGCCAGGCCAACGCCAACTACCTGCAGCCCTACATCGACGCCGTCTGGGCCCGCTACCGCAACGAAGACCTCGTCTTCACGCTGCAGAACCTGGGCACCTTCCGCGGCCGTGTCAGCGGTGACCGCTTCACCTTCACCGGCGGCTCACCGGCCGGCACGTTCTACATCAACGGCAAGCCCGACACGGCCATGGTGCTGCTGGGCGCCGGCCTGCTGGCGGACGCCAGTGGCAACCCGACCAACACGGGCACGCAGTTGCAGCTGCAGGCCCAGATCTGCGCCGCGCTGAACCGCCACGTGATGGAGCAGCCGGCCAACTGGTACGTGCAGACCGCCCATTACCCAGCCGGCCAGCTGGGCAACTGGTACGCCAGGTTCTGGCACGACCACAGCATCAACAAGAAGGCCTACGGCTTTGCGTATGACGACGTGGGCGACTTCAGCCCGTCGTTGCACACGACGGCGCCGACGACGGTGACGTACACGATCGGCTGGTAAACCGGCCCTGCCGCCTGGCCGTCAACGCTTGGCGTTGATGCGCCAGGCCGGCAGTGTCCATCCCGTCCACAGGGCCAGGCCGCGCAGCAGCACCGCTGTGCCGGCCGCTGCGCTGATGACGGCCCACTGCGGCGCGTCCAGCCGCACGGCCGCGACGAGCACCCAGCCGCCGACAAAGCTGCACAGCGCATAGGGCCGGTGGTCGTGGAACGCGGCGGGGATCTCGTTGCAGACGATGTCGCGCAGCACGCCGCCGAAGACGGCGGTGATGACGCCCATCAGCACGGCCACGATGGCCGGCATGCCTGCGTCCAGCGCCACCAGCGTGCCGTTGGCGGTGAACAGGCCCAGCCCCAGTGCATCGGGCCACTGGATGGCCTTCTCCGTCAGCGCCAGGTGGCGCCGGCGCAGGAAGAGCATGGCGGCGAAGGACAGAGCCATCAGCGCCCACAGCCAGTCCGCATGATCGACCCAGAAGAAGGGCCGACGGTCCAGCAGCACATCGCGCAGCGTGCCGCCGCCAAAGGCCGACAGGCCCGCGACGATGCACAGGCCGACGACGTCGAGATGCTTGCGCGCGCCGGCCAGCAGGCCGGACAACGCGAAGGCCAGGGTGGCCGTGATCTCGACGACGGACTGGATCGTCGAGAAGTTGATGATGGGCGGCTTGATCACCCCAGCGTCATCTTCCACCGGGGTTGCTTGCGGGCCGAGCGCCGGGCCGCTCCCTAGCCGGCCCGCCCAGGCGATGTGCTTGCCGGTCGAACCGGCAAGCATCGCCGTCCCCTCGGGGGACCGGCCAAGGTATTCCTTGGACGAGGGGCTTCACTTCACTGTGGCCCATTTGGCTTGCGGGGCATCGTTGGCCGAATGCGGAATGGTCAGACCGGCCTTCATCGCCCAGGGGCGCACCTGGTGGTGGATGGGGATGAAGAGGAACTCGTCGCGCGTGCGCTTCAAGGCTTCGTGCATCAGCGCCAGGCGCTTGGGCACGTCGGTCTCGACCTTCATCTGCTGCACCAGCGCGTCGACCTTGGCGTCGCTGACCTTGGAGAAATTTCCCTTGCCATCGGCGCCGCCGGTCTTGGTGTGGACGATGTCCTGCAGCGTGTACTGCGCATCAAACGTGGTCACGCCCCAGCCATACATGTACAGCGGCAGCTCGTAGCGCTGCATGGCGGCCGAGTGCTGGGTCATGGGCTGCGTCGACAGCTTGGCCTTCACGCCGATGCGCGTCCACATCGACACCACCGCCTGGCAGATCTCCTCGTCATTGACGTAGCGGTCGTTGGGGCAGGCCAGCGGCACCTCGAAGCCGTCCGGGTAGCCGGCCTCCGTCATCAACTGCTTGGCGCGCGCCACGTCGGGCTTTTGCACCGTGTCCAGCTCGGCCGAGTGGCCGTAGGCGACGGGCGCCACCATGATGGCCGCAGGCACCGACAGACCGCGCATCAGGCTGCGCTTGATGGCCTCGCGGTCGATGGCCAGCGACATCGCCTCGCGCACGCGCTTGTCCTTGAAGGGGTTTTTGCCCTTCACGTTGCTGCCCTTGATCTCGTCGCTGCCCTGGTCCAGCGCGAAGAAGATGGTGCGGTTCTCGGGCCCGTCGATGACCTTGAGGCGCGGGTCGGCCTTGAGCTTGGCGACGTCCTGGGGCGGCAGGTCGGTCAGCAGATCGAGGTCGCCCGACAGCAGGGCGGCCACGCGGGTTGCGTCGGACTTGATCGGCAGATAGGTCAACTCTGAGATATTGCCCTTGGGCTTGTCCCACCAGTCCTTGTTGGCCACCATGCTGATGCGCTGGTCCGGCTGCCAGGCCGTGATCTTGAATGGCCCGGTGCCCATCGCATTGCGAGAGGCATAGGTGTCCTCCTTGGCCTTGAAGTCCTGCGGGTTCTCGGAGCGGTTCTTGGTCGCCCAGGCCTTGCTGACGATGCGCACATAGGTCAGGTTGCGCGTCAGCACGGGGTTGGGGCCTTCGAGCATGAAGTCCACCGTGTGGTCGTCGATCTTCTTCACCTCCTTGATGCCGGAGGCATAGATGATCATGTTGCTGGCCGGGTGCTTGATGCGCTGCAGGCTGAAGACGACATCATCCGCCGTGAAGGGCGTGCCGTCATGGAACTTGACGCCGCGGCGCAGATCGAAACGCACCTGCGTGGGCGTCACGAATGTCCACTTGGCGGCCAGCGCCGGCTCGACGTCGAACTTCTCCGTGTAGCGGGTCAGGCCCTCATAGGCATAGCCCGTGATGGTCGACGTGGCCGAGTGGTTCTGCGAATGCGGATCCAGCGTCTGGATGTCGTTCTGGGCCGCCCAGCGCAGTGGGTCGGCCGTGGCGGTCAGCGCGGTGGCCAGCCAGGCGGCGGCCCAAAGGGTGGAGATTTTCATGAGCTTCATGGAAGGGTGGTGAAGCGGGCCTCGAAGGTGTCGTTCGAGCGGTGCAGGGTGTTGACGCCTGGTTTCATGGCCCAGGGCCGGATCTGATGATGCACCGGAATGAAGAGGAACTCGTCGCGCACACGCAGCAGGGCCTCGCGGATCAGCGCGTTGCGGGCGCTCGCGTCGGGCTCGAACTGGATGCGCTCGACGAACGTGTCCAGCGCCGCGTCGGCGAGGTGGTTGAAGTTCTGGCCGCCGTTGCCGCGCGCATCGCGGCTGTGGCCCCAGGCCTGCAGGCCCTGATGGGCGTCGTAGGTCGGCATGGAAATGCCGATCAGGTAGAACGGCGACTCATAGCGTTCCAGCGCCTGGATGTGCAGGCTCATCGGCTGGGCGTTGAGCCGCACCCGCACGCCGATGCGAGCCCACATCGCCACCGCGGCCTGGCAGATCTGCTCGTCGTTGACGTAGCGGTTGTTGGGGCAGCGCAGCGGCAACTCGAAACCCTGCGGGTAGCCAGCCTCGGCCAGCAGCTTGCGGGCCTTGTCGGCGTCGAGCTTCAGCGGCGTATCCAGCGCTGCGTCGTAGCCGGTGACGCCAGGCGGCACCATCAGCGCTGCSGGCACCGACAGGCCGCGCATGATGCTGCGCTTGATGGCCTCGCGGTCCAGRGCMAGGTTCAKSGCCTCGCGCACGCGCTTGTCCTTGAAGGGGTTGCGGCCCTTGACGCTGGAATCGCGCAGTTCCTCGCTGCTTTGGTCCATGGCGAAGAAGACGGTGCGCACCTCGGCGCCCTCCATCAGCTTGAGGCGCTTGTCTGTCTTGAGCCGCTGGTAGTCCTGCGGCGGCACGTCGGTGACGAGGTCGACATCTCCCGACAGCAGTGCCGCCACGCGCGTGGGCGCCGACTTGATCGGCAGATAGGTCAGTTCGTTGACGTTGCCCTTGTTGCTGTCCCACCAGTCCTTGTTGATGACCATCTGCACGGCCTGGTCGGGCTGCCAGCTGACGAGTCGGTAGGGGCCGGTGCCGTTGGCGTTGCGCGAGGCGTAGTTCTCCTCCTTGGCCTTGAAGTCCTCGACATGGCTGGCGTGGTTGCGCACCGCCCAGGCGCGGCTCAGGATGGCGAAGTTGACGAGGTTCTGCAGCAGCAGCGGTGCYGGTGCCTCCAGCATCAGGTCGACCGTGTAGTCGCCCAGCTTGCGGATCTCGCGGATGCCCGACACATAGGCCTGCATCGCGCCCTGCGGCTCGCGGATGCGGGCGAAGCTGAAGACGACGTCATCCGCTGTGAAGGGGCTGCCATCGTGGAACTTCACGCCGCGGCGCAGCTCGAAGCGCACCTGGGTCGGCGACACATAGCTCCAGCGCGTCGCCAGCGCGGGCTCGGGCTGGTAGTTCTCGCCCCGCCGCGTCAGGCCCTCGTAGACCTGGGCGGCAATGGTCAGCGAGGTGGTGTGGTTCTGCGAATGCGGATCCAGCGTCAGGATGTCGTTCTGCGCGGCCCAGCGCAGCGGGGCCGCGCTGGCGGACAGGGCGGCAAACAGCCCGCAGGCCAGGGCCGTGAGAACGCCATGTCGCGCCCTCACTTGATGGTGGTGTAGCGAGCCTCGAAATAGTCGTTCGAGCGGTGGATGGTCTCGACGCTCGGCTTCATCGCCCAGGGCCGGATCTGGTGGTGGATGGGCACGAAGAGGTATTCGTCGCGGATGCGCAGCAGGGCTTCCTTGATGAGGGCGTTGCGCTTGGGCACGTCGGGCTCGAACTTGATCTTCTGGATCAGGCCATCGAGCGTCGCGTCGCTGACCTTGCCGAAGTTGAAGTTGCCGTCCGCGCCGTTGGTGCGCGTGTGGCCCCAGGCCTGCATGCCGTAGAGGGCGTCATACGTGGAGACGCCCCAGCCCAGCATGTAGAACGGCGACTCGCCGCGCTGGAAGGTCTGGCTGTGGGTGGAGAAGGGCTGGGCGATGAGGCGCACCTTGACGCCGATCTTGGCCCACATCGACACCGCCGCCTGGCAGACCTGCTCGTCGTTGACGTAACGGTTGTTGGGGCAGTGCAGCGGCACCTCGAAGCCCTGCGGGTAGCCGGCCTCGGCGAGCAGCTTGCGGGCCTTGTCGAGGTCGGGCTTCAGCGGCGTGTCCAAGGCCGCGTCATAGCCATTCACACCCGGCGCGATCATCAGCGCTGC
>NZ_JBFUMO010000400.1:0-5449 GCF_054049355.1 Roseateles sp. P5_E11
GGCCATCGACCAGATGCACTGAAGCCCGGCTGCTTGCGCCCGCATCATTGCGACCGAAATACGTGAAATAGAGAAACGCCGCGCCAATCCCAAACATCAGCGCCAGCAAAAAAAACGTCTGCGCGTTCAGCTTGGGCTCACGAACCTTGCGCCAGGGCTMGCTGCTTTGGGCGTACTCCTCACGCAGCTCCTGGCGGCGTGCCCGATAAGCGGCGCTGACATCGTCACGACGGCGCCAAAGCCAGGCCAGCAATGCGAGTGCGGACAGCACGGAAGCAGCAATGGCCATCCATCTCAAACCAGGCGACACGAGGTGCTGAAAGCTGCCAATCGCCAGAAATGCTGCTGTCACGGCAGCGAGAAGCAATTTCACCTTTGCGAACGACATACGCCGCCTCAGGTCGATTTGGAAATCGAGATGCTCGGGAACTTGGCCGAGTAGTCCTTGCCTTGGGCGGCGATCTTGGCCGCGACCTTGCGGGCCAGCGCCTTGTAAAGATTCGCTACCTCACCGTCCGGCTCGGCAGCCACCGTGGGCGTGCCCGAATCGGCCTGGGCGCGGATGCTCATGGCCAGCGGCAGGGAGGCCAGCAGCTCGGTGCCGTACTGGGCCGCCATCTTCTGGCCGCCGTCGGCGCCGAAGATATGTTCGGCATGGCCGCAGTTGGAGCAGATATGCACGGCCATGTTCTCGACGATGCCGAGGATGGGGATGCCCACCTTCTCGAACATCTTCAGCCCCTTCTTGGCGTCGATCAGCGCGATGTCCTGCGGCGTGGTGACGATGACGGCGCCGGTGACGGGCACGCGCTGCGACAGGGTCAGCTGGATGTCGCCGGTGCCCGGCGGCAGGTCGATGACGAGGTAGTCCAGCTCCTGCCAGCGCGTCTGGCGCAGCAGTTGCTCCAGCGCCTGCGTGGCCATGGGGCCGCGCCAGATCATGGCCTGGTCGTCCTCGACGAGAAAGCCGATGGAGTTGACCTGCAGGCCGTGGGCGATGTGGGGCTCCATGTTCTGGCCGTCCAGCGACTCGGGCCGGCCGCTGGCGCCCAGCATCAGCGGCTGGCTGGGGCCGTAAACGTCGGCGTCCAGTACGCCCACGCGGGCGCCTTCGGCATGCAGGGCCAGGGCCAGGTTGGCGGCCGTCGTGCTCTTGCCCACGCCGCCCTTGCCGGAGGCGACGGCGATGATGTTCTTCACGCCCGGCAGCAGCTGCACGCCGCGCTGCACCGCGTGAGCGACGACCTGGGTGGTGATGGCGACGCTGACATTGCCGACGCCCGCCAGCCCCTTGGCCGCGGCGATGACAGCCGCGCGCAGGGCCGCGTGCTGGCTGGCAGCCGGGTAACCCAGTTCGATGTCGACGGCGACATCCGCGCCATCCACCTTGATCGACCTGACCGCCTTGGCTTCACCCAGCGGGCGGCCGCTGCCGGGGTCCACCACGGCTTGCAGCAGGGGTTGCAGCTGGACATCGGAGATCGCGGTCATGRCAGSGAACAGTTCACGGCAAACGGGGCGAACAGTCTAGCCCGCAAGCGGTCTGCATCCAGTCGGCGGGCTTTGTGCGTAGAGTGAGGCGGCCCCGCATTGCCGCCGGAGATTTCATGCGCCGACCTGTTGTCTTGCTTGCCGCCGCCCTGCTGGGGACCTCAGCCCTTGCCCAGTCCGGCAAGCTGCTGTTGACCGGCGGCGTGTCCAGCATCGACGGCGCCGCCGGCGGCGGGCTGACGCCCTGGGCCGTGACCGGCAGCTATGCCACGGCCGGCGAAGTCGGCGCCACCGCCTTCCTCACCCGCGCCAAGACCGGCAACTACGGCCTGCTGACCTATGGTGCGGCCATCGCCTTCCACGACCGCATCGAGGTCTCGCTGGCCAGGCAGGACTTTGACACCGAAAGCAATCTCGCTCCCCTCGGCCTGGACGGCCTGCACCTGAAGCAGAACATCCTCGGCGTGAAGCTGCGCCTGGTGGGCGACGCCGTGCTGGACAGCGACACGCTGATGCCGCAGATAGCCATCGGCCTGGAGCACAAGAAGACCCACGCCGGCAACCTCGGCCCGACGCTGTTCGGGCCACTCGGCGCCAGGGATTCGGGCACCGATTTCTACGCCAGCGCCACCAAGCTCGTCCTGGCCGACGGCGTGCTCGTCAACCTGACGCTGCGCGCCACCAAGGCCAACCAGAATGGGCTGCTGGGCTTCGGCGGTGCCCAGGGCAAGGGCTACCGGCTGCAACCCGAGTTCTCGCTCGCCAAGCTGCTGGCCAAGAACCTGGCCGTCGGCGTCGAGTTTCGCGCCAAGCCGGACAACCTGAACCAGTCGGTGCTGGGCGCGGGCGCGCTGAAGGAAGACGACTGGAAGGACATCTTCATCGCCTGGGCGCCGAACAAGCATGTCTCGCTGACCGCCGCTTGGGTGGACCTCGGCCGCATCGCGCCGGCCGTGCAGCCCAAGCGCCAGACCGGCGGCTATCTGTCCGCGCAGTTCGCGCTCTGACCCGGAGTTCCCCATGGCCCGCGCCGTTCTTGCCTGCCTGCTGCTCACCTGCGCTGGCGCGTTCGCGCAGACGCCCCCCGCCAACGACAGCGTCTACCAGGCCTGGGGCGGCAAGGCCGGCATCCGCGCGGTCATGGACGACTTCGTGCCGCGCCTGTTGACCGACCCGCGCACGGCTCCCTTCTTCAAGAACACCAATCGCGAAAACCTGGCGACCCAGTTGACCGATCAGCTCTGCCAGGAGGCCGGCGGCCCCTGCGTCTACAAGGGCGTGCCGATGAAGCTGGTGCACCAGGACCTGGACATCGCCCGGCGCGACTTCAATGCGCTGGTGGAGATCCTGCAGCAGGCCATGGATGCCAAGGGCATTCCCTTCAGCGCGCAGAACGGCATGCTGGCCAGGCTGGCGCCGATGCACCGCGAAATCGTCACCACRGTGACTGAAACGCAGCAACGTCGGTAAAGAATTCTTTCGTTAACCGCGGCGCCACAAGGCGGCCGGGCCCGCGCGGCACACTGCCAGCCATGCAACTCACCCGTGTATCCGCGGCCGCCCTGCTGGCGGCCTGCGGCAGCTTGCCTGCCCTTGCGCAGTTCCCCGCCGCACCCGATGCGGCGGCCTCCGCGCCGGCTCGCCCGGCACCCAAGCCCGCCGACGCCAAGTCCGAGCAGCTCAAGCGCGTCGAAGTCACGGGCACCGCCACTGACGAATCTATCCGCAAAGCCTCCACGGCCAGCAAGATCGTCATCACGCGCGAAGAGATCGAGAAGTTCGGCGACTCGACGCTGGGCGAGATGATCAAGCGCCTGCCCGGCGTGACGACCGGCGGCCGCCCGGGCCGCGGCGGCGACATCCGCATGCGCGGCATGGGCGGCGGCTACACGCAGATCCTCGTCAACGGCGAGCGCATGCCGCCCGGCTTCTCGCTGGACCAGCTGCCGCCCGAGCAGGTCGAGCGTATCGAGGTGCTGCGCGCACCCACGGCCGAGTACGGCACGCGTGCCGTGGCCGGCACCATCAACATCGTGCTGCGCGAGGCGTTGAAGAAGAAGCTCAACGAGTTCCGCGCCGGCTTCGCCACCGAGCGCGGCCAGATCAGCCCCGGCATCAGCTGGACGCGCAACGACAACTTCGGCGAGGGCCATGCCTACAACCTGACCGTCAACGCGATGCAGGGCAAGCGCGTCGACGACATCATCAACGACACGCTGACCCATTCCGTCGCGAGCAACAGTGACAGCCTGCTGACCTCGCGCGGCCGCACCGAAGACCAGCGCAGCGCGCTGAACCTGACCGGCCGCGTGCAGTTCAAGCTCAACGCGACGGACAGCCTGGCCATCCAGCCCTTCATCGTCTCGACCAAGTCCAGCAGCAACACCCAGCTGCTGCAGACGACGACGCCTCAGCCGAATCCCCTGCCCCCCGGCTTCTTCGACCAGGCCGACACCGACGGCGACAACCGCTTCACGATGGCGCGGCTGAACGCGCAGTGGCAGAGCAAGCTGAGCAGCGACACCCGGGTCGAGGCCCGCGGCGGCATCGGCCGCGCCCGTGGCGAGAGCCACAGCGTGCGCCAGGAACGCCTGGCCGGTGCGGCCACGCGGCTGCAGGACGACAACAACACCAGCCGCGACAGCAACTGGAGTGCGCTGGCCAAGATCTCGCACAACCTGGGCGGCGACCATGCTCTTGTCAGCGGCATCGAGGGCGAAGGGACAACACGGCACACCAACCGCGTGACCCTGGTCAACGGCGCGCCCCAGCCGGGGCTGGACGATTTCGGCGACGACCTGGATGCGTCCTCGGTGCGCGTGGCGGCCTATGCCCAGGACGAGTGGAACGTTGGCAAGCAATGGGACTTCTACGCCGGCCTGCGCTGGGAGGGCATCACCACCAAGTCCAGCGCCGCAACCTACGACGCGCGCAACAAGTCCAGCGTCTTCACGCCGCTGGCGCATGCCCGCTACAAGCTCGACGACAAGGGCCGCGACATGATCCGCGCCAGCCTGACGCGCAGCTACCGCAGCCCGCAGCTGCAAGACCTGATCGCGCGGCCGACCATCAACAGCCAGGTGCCTCACCAGGCCAACACGCCCGACCGCGCCGGCAACCCCGACCTCAAGCCCGAGCTGGCGACCGGCTTCGAGATTGGCTACGAGCATTACCTGACCAAGGGCGGCCTGCTGAGTGCCAACTTCTTCGCGCGCCGCATCACGAACCTGATGCGCACCGTGACAGCGCTGGAGACGGTGCCCTGGGCCGCGACGCAGCGCTGGGTGGCTCGCCCGCAGAACATCGGCAAGGCGTCGACCGCTGGTGTCGAGTTGGAGGCGCGCTTTCGCCTCGATGAGTATTTCGAGGGTGCACTGCCCATCAATGTGCGCAGCAACTTCAGCGTCTTTACGTCCAAGGTCGACGGCATTCCAGGGCCGAACAACCACATCGACGGGCAACCCAAGGGCACGGCCAACCTGGGAGCCGACTACCGGCTGCGCTCCGTGCCGCTGACCCTGGGCGCCTCGCTGAACTGGACGCCATCGACGACCACGCAGCAGACGCTGATCACCGAGACCACGGTCAGCCGCAAGGCGGTGGTCGACGCGTTCGCGCTGTGGGCCATCAACACCGAACAGTCGCTGCGGCTGTCGGCGACGAATCTGTCGGCGATGGACTACTTCACGGGCTCGGTCATCGCCACGGGCGATCAAGTCATCACGTCGCGCAGCGGCGGGCCAAGCTACGTGCAGTGGCAGCTGCGCTGGGAGATGAAGATCTGAGCCGAGACGGCTAGCGCGTGAGCGAGAACGCGCTGACGGCAGTGACCAGGCGCCCGGCCTGGTCCTTCAGGCTCTCAGCCGCTGCGGCGCTCTCTTCCACCAGCGCGGCGTTCTGCTGGGTGACCTGGTCCATCTGCGAAACGGCGTCACCCACCTGACCGACGCCGGTGCTC
>NZ_JBFUMO010000401.1:0-5436 GCF_054049355.1 Roseateles sp. P5_E11
ACGGCCCGGGCCCGGGCCTGGGCGGCGCTCAAATCAAGGTGGGTCGTGATCGTCTCGGTGAGTTGCCGGCCAACTGTGTAGAGCGGATTCAGCGACGTCAGCGGATCCTGGAAGACAGCGCCGATCTCCTTGCCGCGGATACGGCGCATCTGCTCGTAAGGCAGGTTGTCGATGCGCCGGCCCGCGAGCCTGATCTCGCCGGCGGCGATGCGGCCCGGCGGGTCCAGCAGGCCAATGATGGCCGCACCGGTCAGCGACTTGCCGGCGCCGGATTCGCCGACGACGCCAAGGATCTCACCGGGAGCGATCGAGAAAGAGATGTCGTCCAGCGCCAACAACGTGCCGCGGCGGGTCGGGAACTCCACCCGCAGGTGGCTGACTTCAAGCAAAGGGACAGTCATCGCAGACGGGGGTTGAGCGCGTCACGCAGCCAGTCGCCCAGCAGGTTCACACTGAGCGTGATCAGCACCAGCGTCAGGCTGGGCCAGGCGGTGATCCACCATTCGCCCGAGAACAGGTAGTCATTGCCATTGCGGATCAGCGTACCCAGGGACGGGCTGGTCGCCGGCACGCCGACGCCGAGAAAGGACAGGGTCGCCTCGGCAATGATGGCCGACGCGATCTGGATGGTGGCCAACACCAGCACCGGCCCGAGCACATTGGGCAGCACATGGCGACGCATGATGCGCAGCGAGCCGACGCCGATGACGCGAGCGGCCTGCACGTACTCCTTGTTGCGCTCCACCAGCGTCGAGCCGCGCACGGTGCGTGCGTACTGCACCCAGCCCGTCAGCGCAATCGCCAGCACGAGGACGACGAAGGCCAGCATGTCGGGAGCGTGCGGGAAGAGGCTGCGGCCGACGCCGCTGATCATCAGCGCGACGAGGATGGACGGGAAGGACAGCATCACATCGCAGATGCGCATGATGAAGGCGTCCGTGCGGCCGCCAACGAAGCCCGCCAGCAGGCCCAGGCTGACGCCGATCAGGATGGACAGCAGCACCGAGGCGATGCCGACGAGCAGCGAGATGCGCGCGCCGTACATCAGCGCGGACAGAATGTCGCGGCCCTGGCCGTCCGTGCCGAGCCGGTACCTGGCTTCGCCGCCATCGACCCAGGCCGGCGGCTTGAGCGAGTCCATCAGTTCCAGCGTCGCCAGGTCGAAAGGGTTGTGCGGCGCCACAAGCTCCGCAAACAGCGCGCAGACAAGGCAGACCAGCGCAATGGCGGCGGCCAGCATCGCGACCGGCGAGTTCCGAAAGGAATGCCAGACGTCGCCGTCGAAGAAGCCGCGCAGCGCGGATGCCGACGGGGTGGAGTTGGGATTGGCGTCGACTGCCATGGTCAATGTGCTTTGCCCTCAACGCGCAGGCGCGGATCGACGGCGAAATAGAGGAGGTCAACGCCCAGATTGATGACGACGAAGATCAGCGAGATCAGGCAGAGATAGGCGGCCATCACGGGGATGTCGGCGAACTGCACGGCCTGGATGAAGAGCAGGCCCATGCCGGGCCACTGGAAGACCTGCTCKGTGATGATGGCAAAGGCAATCAATGAGCCGAGTTGCAGGCCGGTGATCGTGATGACGGGCACCAGCGTGTTCTTCAATGCATGGCCGAAGTAGACGCTGCGGTCCGTCAGGCCGCGGGCGCGGGCAAAGCGGATGTAGTCGGTGCGCAGCACCTCCAACATCTCGGCGCGCACGAGCCGCATGATCAGCGTCAGTTGGAAGGCCGACAGCGTGAAGGCCGGCAAGACGAGGTGCAGCAGGCCGTCGCGCGTCAGCAGGCCCGAAGTCCACGCTCCAAGGGCAACGACTTCGCCGCGGCCGAAGCTCGGCAGCCATTTGAGTTCGACCGCGAAGATCCAGATCAGCACGATGCCGATGACGAAATTGGGCAGGCTGACACCGAACAGCGTGCCCGTCATCAGCAGTTGCGCGCTTGCCTTGCCGCGGCGCAGCGCCGCATAGACGCCCAGCGGAATGCCCAGGCCGAGCGCAATCAGGCCGGCGACGAGAGCGAGCTCCAGCGTCGCCGGGAAGCGTTCGACGATGAGGCTTGAAACCTTGCGGCCCTGGCGCAGGCTGATGCCGAATTCGCCCTGGGCCGCGTTGACCGCGAAGCGCGCGAATTGCACGGGAAAGGGCTGATCCAGGCCCAGATCCTTGCGCAAGGCGATGCGCTGCTCCTCGGTCGCATCCTGGCCCAGCAGATTCGTGACCGGGTCGCCCACGTACTGAAACAGCATGAAGGCGATGAAGGCGACCGTCAGCATGACGACGAGAGCCTGGACAAGGCGGCGAAGGATGAAGACCAGCATGAAGACTTTGAAGCGAGCGCGTCTTTGCGCGGCGCGAAGGCGGGATCATGGCGAAGTGCGGGGGCCGGGGCTTCCCGGGAAAGCCCTAGCTCCGCGAGCCTGAGCCGCCAATGAAAACGGGCCGCTTTCGCGGCCCGTCGAGACGCCTCGCGAGGCCGAAGCCCCGCATCGGCATCAGAAGCGGTGACGCAGACCGACCATCGCGCCGCCACGCTTGCCAGCGCCGTTCAGGAACAGCACCTCGCCCTTGAGCTTGGTGTAGTCCATTTCCAGGTAGGCGTCGGTGCGCTTGGAGAACGCGTAGTCGAGGACGACGGCGAAGAAGTTAGCCTTGGACTTGGTGTTGGCGTTCGTCGAGAAACCGCCAGGCGCCGCTGCAAAGGCCGCACTGAACGGGCCCAGGTTCTGGACCGTGCCGTAGTGCGTTTGTTCGGTCAGCCAGGCATTGGCGCCGATGTTCAGCTGAGGCGTCAACTGATAGGTCGCGCCGAACATGATCATGGTGCGCTTCTTGATGTCAGCCGCATCGCCATTGAAGATGTTCGCGCCCAAGATACCGCCGGTATAGGCTGTACGCGTCGCCAGGGCGATATTGGCCGGGCCGCCGGCGGCGGTCGAGGCCGCGAAAGCTGCGGGGCTGCTCAGGCTCAACAGCGTGAAGGGGTTTTCGAACTTGTTCTCGCCCCACGACGCATGCAGGTAGAGCGGGCCATTCGTGTACGAGCCGCCGAGGACGGTCGCCTTGATCTTCTTGCCGGTCTGCTCGGTCGCTTGCAGATATGCGGCGCCCGCGCCGAACTTACCGTCGTTGTAGCGAACCAAGCCGCCGACGGTCTTGTTCGGGAAAGCCGCGGCAGCGCCCGATTGACCTTCACCGGCGCTCACCTGGACTTCGGCATAGAAGCTGCCAAACTGGGCCAGGTACTTGACCATGTTGTCCTGACGCGCGGCCATGGACATGCCGATTTCGGGCTTGTACGCCTCGATATACGGCGAGTAGCGGAAGGATGCGAAGGTCGACGTGTAGACGTCGAACAGGATGTTGTATTGACGACCGAGGCGGATCTGGCCCAGGTCACTGGACTGCAGGCCAACCCAGGCTTGACGCCAGAAATCGGAAGTAGAGGCGGCAGCGCCGGTATCCGAACTGAGGCGATGCTCCATGTTCACCAGAGCCTTGAGACCGCCGCCCATGTCTTCCACGACATTCACGCCCAGACGGCTTTGCGACATGCCGCCAGGGATCAACTGCTTTGGTGCAGCTCCAGGATTGACGTTGGTGGTGTAACGCGCGGCAGCGTCCACGATGCCGTACAGGGTCACGGTGGACTGGGCCCAAGCGGAAGAGGTGCAAGCGGCCAGAGCGGCAACTGCCAGAGTGGCTTTTTTCATCAAGGTTGTCTCCTGCGAAGAAAAGTGAACTTTTTGATTCTCAGTGATGCGCCCTGCCATAACGCGAGCTCTGTTGTTGATTTCCCACAGCAATTCCCCTGTCCCGCATGGGACAAAAGAAAAGCCGCCCGAAGGCGGCTTGGCTGATTTCGCTGCGGCCGAGAGGCCGCTCGACATCAGAAGCTGTGACGAACACCGACATCGTAGCCGGTGGACTTCAGGCCGTTGGAGGTCGCTGCAGGAGCGCCGCCGACGGCGAAGCGCGCAGCGCCGCTGTTCTTCAGCTGCGAGAACGTCGTGTACAGCGCGGTACGCTTGGACAGGTTGTAGATGTAGCCAGCCGCGAACAGCTTCGCATCGCCGATGGCGGTGTAGCCCGCGACGGCCGTCTCGGCGCCAGCATTGGCCTTGGCGTCCGTGAACGAGGCCCACAGTTGACCCTGGCCAAGCGGTGCCGTCACGGCAGCCGTCAGGATCTGCTGCTTGCGCGACAGGTACTTGGACTCCGTGTAGGACAGCGACGGGCGAATCACGCCGAAGTCGTAGGCTGCACCGATCGAGGTCAGCTTGAACTTGCTGCTGTCACCCGCGTTGGACGTGCTGGCATAGGCGCCCGACACGTGCAGGGGACCCTGCTTATAGCCCAGACGAACGGACTGGCCCTTGTTCGTGTCCACGCCTTCACCAGCCGAGATGTCCACACCGCCGTAGAAGCCGCCGAGATTGGCCGGCAGGGAATACGAGACGAGGTTGTCAGCACGGCCGAAAGACGTACCGTTGCCGCTGCCCAGGTTGCTGTACAGCACGCTGACGCTGCCCAGGCCGGTGAATGCGGACGGGTCGAAGTCTTCGACGTGCAGGCGCGAGACGGTCTTGTTGCGGCCGAGGCGCACTTCACCGAAGTCGCCGCTCAGGCTGACCGTGGCGCGGCGCCCCCAGAAGGCGCTACCGCCACCAGCGACACCGGTGTCGGTGTCGACTTGGGATTCCAGCCAGAAGCCAGCCTTCAGGCCGCCGCCCAGATCTTCGGTGCCACGCACGCCGAAACGGCTGGTGTTCAGACCGCTGGAGTCCAACTTCTTCACCGTGAGACCGCCGGTCTTGACGTACTTCAGGTCGGCATCAATGACGCCAAACAGAGTGACGGACGATTGCGCGACGGCAGCGCCGCCGGTCAGACCGAGGACGGCCAAGGCAATCAGAGCTTTCTTCATTCGATACTCCTAGGTATTCATCCGAGTCGCCGAGCGAACAGGCCACAGCGACTTACCTCCTATGAGGAAGTGCGCGTATTCCACTACAGGTTTGAGATGCTGGGGAATTCACGGATATGAAATTATGTGTTGTCGTTGCCGATCCACAACGCCGCCCCAGATTCACCATTTCTTCATCGAAACATTGCTTAACTGAATGCAACCTCGAGCAAGCAATTCACATCGTCGTGATCTGGACTTTCGGGACAGGTTGATCAGCGCGCTCGACGCCGGGCTTCGCACCGTGTTCGTGCCCACCCGCGCCACCCGCCAGTCGCCGTCGGCGGCCCAGTCGCCCGTAGAGCTAGATACGGCCGACAAGCAATCCGCGGCAGCGCTGATGCGCGTCAATCACGTCGGTGAAATCTGCGCCCAGGCGCTTTACCAGTCACAGGCGCTGTTCAGCCGCAACGAGCAGCTGCGGCGGCACTTCGAACAAGCCGCCCAGGAAGAACTGGATCACCTCGCC
>NZ_JBFUMO010000402.1:0-5421 GCF_054049355.1 Roseateles sp. P5_E11
GTCATGAAGTCGCTGGTCTGCACGGCGCGTAGCGCGACGACGTAGTCGTAAGTGCGGCCATCGCCCATCACGCCCACGCTCTTGACCGGCAGGAACACGGCAAAGGCCTGGCTGGTCAGCGCGTACCAGCTCTTGCCCGTGGCCGGGTCGATGGTGTTGCGCAGCTCCTCGATGAAGATGGCATCGGCGCGGCGCAGCAGGTCGGCGAAGTCCTTCTTCACCTCGCCCAGGATGCGCACGCCCAGGCCCGGACCCGGGAAGGGGTGGCGATAGACCATGTCGGCCGGCAGGCCCAGGGCCACGCCCAGGGCGCGCACCTCATCCTTGAACAGCTCGCGCAGCGGCTCCAGCAGCTTCAGCCCCAGCGTCTCGGGCAGGCCGCCGACGTTGTGGTGGCTCTTGATCGTCGTGGCCTTCTTGGTCTTGGTGCCACCGCTCTCGACGACGTCGGGGTAGATGGTGCCTTGCGCCAGCCACTTGGCGTTCTTCAGCTTCTTGGCCTCGGCCTGGAAGACCTCGACGAACTCGGCGCCGATGATCTTGCGCTTCTTCTCGGGGTCGGCCACGCCGGCGAGCTTGCCGAGGAAAGCCGCACTGGCGTCAACATGCACGACCTTGGCGTGCAGACGGCCGGCGAACATGTCCATCACCATCTGGCCTTCGTTCAGGCGCAGCAGGCCRTGGTCGACGAAGACGCAGGTGAGCTGGTCGCCGATGGCGCGGTGGATCAACGCGGCGGCCACCGACGAGTCGACACCGCCGGACAGACCGAGGATGACTTCCTCATCGCCCACCTGCTCGCGGATCTTCGCAACGGCCTCGTCGATGTAGCTGCCCATCTGCCAGTCGCCCTTGCAGCCGGCGATGTCGCGCACGAAGCGGCGCAGCAGCGCGTCGCCCTGCACGGTGTGCGTGACCTCGGGGTGGAACTGGACGGCGTAGTAGCGCTTCTCCTCATTGGCCATGCCGGCGATGGGGCAGCTGGGCGTGGAGGCCATCAGCTTGAAGCCCGGCGGCATCACGGTGACCTTGTCGCCATGGCTCATCCAGACCTTGAGCATGCCGTGCTTCTCGGGCGTCTCGAAGTCCTGGATGCCTTCCAGCAGCTTGGTGTGGCCGTGCGCCCGCACCTCGGCATAGCCGAACTCGCGGTGATCGGCGGCCTCGACCTCACCGCCGAGCTGGACCGTCATCGTGAACATGCCGTAGCAGATGCCCAGCACCGGGACGCCGGCGTCCCACACGGCCTGCGGCGCGCGCAGCTCGTGGTCTTCGTAGGTGGAGGCGTGGCTGCCGCTGAGGATGATGGCCTTGGGTGCGAACGACTTGATGAAGTCGTCGGACACATCGTTCGGATGGATCTCGCAATACACCGCCGCTTCGCGCACGCGGCGGGCGATGAGCTGGGTGACCTGGGAGCCGAAGTCGAGGATGAGGACTTTGTCGTGTTGCATGGTGAACTCAGGCGGTTTGCAAAGCGGTGCGCTGGCCGTGGAAGAAGCGGTAGGCGACGATCAGGCCGATCAGCTGCAGGGCGGCGCAGGTGTAGAAGGGCAGGCCCATCAGCGGATCGGTGGCCGGGCGGTGTGACACCCAGCCCAGCAAGGTCAGGCCGACGACGGGCGCGATGACGGCCATCAGGCTGTTCAGCGACGACACGGCACCCATGGCCTGGCCTTGCCGGGTCGGCCCCGCCGCATTGGAAATGATGCTCTGCACCGCCGCGGTCGCAACACCGCCGAGCAGGTTGAAGGCGATGACGGCGTACATCATCCAGCCCTCGGTCGCGAGGCCGAAGCCGAGATAGGCCAGCGATGCAGAGCCCATGCCGATGAGTGCCAACCGCCGCGGGCTGAAGCGCGCCAGCAGCGGCTTGAGCAGCACGCCCTGGCTCAGCACCGACACGATGCCTACCGCGAACAGGGACCAGCTCACCTCGAGCGGCCCCCAGCCGAACTTGAACTTGGTGTAGAGCACCCAAGTCATGTGCAACATGAACTGCGCCAGCGACGCCAGCGCGATGACGACGACCAGCGACCCGACGCCCTTCAGCGCCGCCAGGCCACGCAGGGACGACACCGGGTTGGCCTTCTTCCAGTTGAAGCCCGTGCGCCTGTCAACGGGCAGGGACTCGGGCAGCACGAAGAAGCCGTAGCACCAGTTCACCACGGCCATGCAGCCGGCGGCGAGGAAGGGCCAGTGCACGTCGTAATGGCCCAGCCAGCCACCGATGACCGGGCCGAGGATGAAGCCGACGCCGAACATCGCGCCCAGCTGGCCGAAGCGGCGCGCTCGGTCTTCGGCCGGCGTGATGTCGGCCACATAGGCATTGGCGATGGCGATATTGGCCTGCATGGCGCCCGAGAACAGGCGCACGGCAACGAGCATCCACAGCGCCGTGGCCACGGCGGTCACGAAAAAGCTCAGCGCCAGGCCCGCAAAGCCGATCAGCAGCACCGGCCGGCGGCCGAAGCGGTCCGACAGCGAGCCAAGCACGGGTGAGCCGATGAAGTTGGCCACGCCGAAGGCCATGGTCACCATCAGGAAGGCCGAGGTCTGCTCGTCGTTGCTGTGGGTGAAGGTGCCGACGATATGCGGCAGCACCGGCACCATCAGCCCGATGGAGATCATGTCGATCAGCACCGCGGCCATGATGAAACCCATGGCCGGGGTGCGTTGCGTGGAGGAACTCATCGTCTTCCTGAAAAGCGCAACGGGGCGACTCTCGTTCGCCCCGTTGTCTCGGTCGGCAGCAGCAAAGCGTTCGACGGGCCGCCCCTAGAACGATTTGCGCCCCCGCGGGGGGCGGTTTGACCGTCAACGGTCAAACCGGGGGCCACAGTCACTCGCTGCGGTAGTTCGGTGCTTCCTTCGTGATCTGCACGTCGTGGACATGGCTCTCGCGCATGCCCGCCGTCGTGATCTCGACGAACTCGGCCTTGTCCTGCATGTCAGCGATGGAGCCGCAGCCGCAGTAGTGCATCGACGCCTTCAGGCCACCGGCCATCTGGAAGATGACCTGCACGACCGAGCCCTTGTAGGGTACCTGGCCTTCGATGCCTTCCGGCACGAGCTTGGACGTGTTCGGGTTGTTGGCCGAGGTGTCCTGAAAGTAGCGATCCGCACTGCCCTTGGCCATCGCGCCCATCGAGCCCATGCCGCGGTAGCTCTTGAAGGTGCGGCCCTGGTAGAGGATGACCTCGCCGGGCGCCTCCTCGGTGCCGGCGAAGGCACCGCCCATCATCACGCAGTCGGCGCCCGCAGCGATGGCCTTGGCCAGGTCGCCGGAGTAGCGCACGCCGCCGTCGGCGATGACGGGCACGCCGGTGCCCTTGAGCGCCGTGACGACGTTGTCGATGGCGGTGATCTGCGGCACGCCGACACCCGCAACGATGCGGGTCGTGCAGATGGAGCCGGGGCCGATACCGACCTTGACGCCGTCGGCGCCGGCTTCCACCAGCGCCAGCGCTGCGGCGCCGGTTGCGATGTTGCCGCCGATGACGTCGACGTTCGGATAGTTGCTCTTGACCCAGCGCACCCGCTCCAGCACGCCGGCACTGTGGCCGTGGGCCGTGTCGACGATGAGGGCATCGACGCCGGCACGCACCAGCAGTTCGACGCGTTGCTCGGTGTCGTCGCCGAAGCCGACTGCCGCGCCGACGCGCAGCTTGCCCTGGGCATCGCGCGCGGCGTTGGGAAAGCTGGTCTGCTTGGTGATGTCCTTGGTGGTCATCAGGCCGCGCAGCTCGAAGGCGTCGTTGACGACAACGACGCGCTCCAGCTTGTGCTTGTGCATCAGCGCCTTGGCCTCGTCGGTGGACGCGCCGTCCTTGACGGTGATGAGCTTCTCGGCCGGCGTCATGATCTCGCTGACGCGGGCGTCCATGCGGGTCTCGAAGCGCAGGTCGCGGCCGGTGACGATGCCGATGACGCGCTTGCCCTCGACGACCGGGAAACCCGAGAAGCCGTGCTGGCGGGTCAGCTCYATCGCCTCGCGGACCGTGGCGTTCGGGCCGATGGTGAGAGGCTCGCGAACGACGCCACTCTCATAGCGCTTGACCCGGGCGACTTCGCGCGCCTGGGATTCGGCGCTGAGGTTCTTGTGCACGATGCCGATGCCCCCCTCCTGCGCGATCGCGATCGCCAGGCGAGCTTCGGTCACGGTGTCCATGGCGGCGGACACCAGCGGCAGGTTCAGGGGAATGTTGCGCGACAGGCGGGTCGCAAGGCTGGTGTCACGGGGCAACACCTGGGAGAACGCTGGCACCAACAGAACATCGTCGAAGGTGAGCGCTTTGCCGAGAAGGCGCATGAGGAAAGCTCMAGACGCAAAGCGGCATTATACGGAGGGTCACGCAGGGGCCGTTGCCTCTGCGCCAACAGGCCCTAAACTGGCCGCATGCCTCGCAAAGCCTTTCGCCAAGCTCTTCTCGTCCTGCTCTGCCTCGCTGCAGCCGGCGCCGCTCAGGCCCAGTGGAAGTGGCGCGATGCCAAGGGCAATGTGCAGTACAGCGACATGCCGCCGCCGCCCGGCACACCGGACAAGGACATCCTGCTTCGCCCCTATGTGGCGAAGCCGACCATCGTCGTCGCGCCGCCCAGCACTCAGGCCAGCGCTGCTTCCGCGCCCAGACCGCCCGCCAGCGCGCCGACCAAGGCCGAGCAGGAGGCCGCTGCACGCCAGAAGAAGGACCAGGATGGCGAGACCGCCAAGCAGAAGGAAGAGGAACGCCGCGTCGCCGCGCAGCGCCGCGAGAACTGCGCCCGCGCCCAGGCCAATCTGCGCGATTTGCAGAGCGGCACGCGCCTGACCCGCACCAACGAGAAGGGCGAGCGCGTCTTCATGGACGAGGCCCAGATCTCCGCCGAGGTCAGCCGCGCGCGCGACACCATCACCAGCGAGTGCAAGTGACCCGCTGAGCCAACGCGTCTAGCCGTCGGCTCAGCCCGCGTGTTTGGGCCGATGTCGCGACACGATGCGCTCGCCACGCTTGGCGTAGCGCAGACGCCGCGCTTCCTTGGGGTCGACGGTCAGCGCGCGGTAGACCTCGATGCGATCACGCTCGCGCAGCGGCGTCGTCAGCGGCCGCGCACGGCCCCAGATGCCGATGTGCAATTGATCCAGAGGCTGGCTCTGGGCGGCCATGAAATCGACGCAAGCGCGCAAGGCGGTGTCGACGGTGGCGCCCTCCTCCACCTCCAGCCAGCGGTGCTGAACATCACCCGCCCGCGGGCTCCACACCAGCTCAACGCGGACCATATTGACTCTCGGCACGCTGCACGAAACTGTCGACGAAGGTGTTGGCGATGCGGTCGAACACCGGGCTGACGACAGCCTCCAGCGCGCCGCTGCTGAAGGCATAGCTGAGCTCGAAGGCGATCTTGCAGGCCGTGGCTTCGGCCTCCGCACCGGGCTTGTTC
>NZ_JBFUMO010000403.1:0-5418 GCF_054049355.1 Roseateles sp. P5_E11
AGGCCTTCACGCAGTTCAACGCCCTCGGGATCTCCGGGTACGGTGGCCTCACCGCCACCGCCAAGACGCTGCGCGACCAGGCCATGGTCTACAACTGCCTGGACCTCTCCGGCAGTGCACGCACCAGCTGCCAGGCCCGGCTCGCCCAGCCCTACCAACAGAAGGGCCTGATCCAGGACGCCATGACGRCCGCGGCCGGCCGCCTCGCACAGATCCAATCCCTGATGGGCCAGATCAACGCGACGACGGACCAGAAGTCGATCCAGGAGGTCCAGGCCCGGATCGGTGCCGAAGGCGCGCTGCTCGGCCATGAGATGTCCCAACTGCAGATGGTGCAGGGCATGGCGGACAGCGAGGACCGCATCGCGCGATCCCGCGACCGGGAGCGGCAGTACGAAATGCTGAACCGCACCGGCAAGGTGTCCACCTACCTGCCCTGACCGGCCCCCAGCCGCCCAGCCGCACAGCCCCCCGAAAGGCCCCCATGAGTGCCGTCCTGACGCCAGGCGTAGCCGCCGCATTGCCCAGTCGGTCTCTTCGACCGCCGGTGGCAGCCGAGGAAGACCCCGACATCCAGGCGAATCGCGCCTGGGAGATCGACCGGGCGGAGATGCTCGAGAGATCCGAGCGCCGCGCCTGGTGGGTTGCCGCGGCCGGCATGGCGCTAGCGATCATCGGCATCGCGGCCGTCTTCGCGCAGGGTCCGCTTCGCCGCATCGTGGAGATCCCCATCGTCGTCGACCGGATGACCGGCGAGGCCACCGTGCAGCAGCGCCTCGATGTGGAAACCATCCCGCCGCTGGAAGCGCTGGACAAGCACAACCTGGCGACCTTCATTCGCGCCCGCGAGGGATACAGCTGGATGTTCGTCCAACGGGACTTCGACCAGGTCGCGCGCATGGCTGTCCCGTCCGTATTCGCTGACTACAACCGGCAGTTCGAGGGCCCGGACGCCCTGCAAAAGAAGTTGGCTGCCTCCGAGGAATGGCGGATCAGCGTGGTGGGCGTGCGCCTGTCGGCCGCCGGCAGGTCCGGCAACCGAGGCGATGCCACGGTCACCTACGACAAGTTCGTGCGCCTGACCGACCGCAATCTACCGGAGGTCCGTACGCGCCACGTCGCCAGCGTCGTCTTCCAGTACCAGCCCAAGGTGCTCGCCAAGGAGCGCGATCGCCTGGAAAACCCTTTCGGGTTCGTGGTGACGGCCTACCGCTCCGACCCGGAGATCAACACCGTCCAGCCGGAGGTGAAGCCATGAGACCCATCCGCATCGGATCGACCCTGGCCGTGGTCGCGGCCGGCATCCTCAGCCACGGCACCGCTGCCGCGGCCGACACGACGGACCCACGGCTGCGCGAGGTGACATACGACCCCGTCGGTGTCGTCACCATACCGGTGAAGCGCGGCACGGTGACCCTCCTCGTCCTCGGCGCAGACGAGTCGATCGCGGAGGTCGCGTCGGGCATCGGCGCGGACTGCACCAAGCCGGAAGCCGCCTGGTGCGTGGCCGCACAGCCTGGCGGTCGCACGATCTTCGTCAAGCCGAAGACGGCGGCATCCGCCGGCAACAACCTGGCCGTGGTCACCGACCGGCGCGTCCATAGCTTCCGGCTCGTCGTCCTCCCGGACAACGATCCCAGGCAGCCCGTGTATCGCTTGGTCGTCAAGACGACGGCTCCGCGGCGAGCGGCCTTGGCCAGCCCAGCACGGCAGCCGCTGCAGGCGCTTTCCGTGCTGCCGCTGCCCCAGCCGGTGCCGCCCGAGCAGGTTGTCGCCGAGCGGCTTCAGGCAAAGCCTCAGGTGATGAATGCGCAGTACTCGCTAGCCGAGGGCCCGAAGTCCCAGGACATCGTCCCGACGCTTGTCTTCGACGACGGAAGGTTCACCTATCTGCGCTTCCCTGGGAACCGCGAAGTGCCAGCGGTCTTCCACGTGCTCGGCGACGGCAGCGAGACGCTTGTCAACGCTCGCATGGAAGACGACCTGCTCGTCGTGGACCGTGTCAGCCGACGCCTGATGCTGCGCGCCGGCAATGCCGTGGTGGGGCTCTGGAACGAAGCCTTCGACCTTGACGGCGCGCCGCCCGAGCAGGGCACCACGGTCCCAGGCGTGCAGCGTGTGCTGAAGAGCAGCCCAAGCGGCATCGTCGCGGGCACTATCGGAGTCCAGCCATGAGCACGGCAAGCACCGGCGCAACGAGCAGCGACGCCGACGATCCCAACGCGATCTCTCCGCTGCCGGGCGAGCCTGGCATCCCTGACGTGGCCGGTCCTTCCAGGCCGACCGTGTCCAGAAAGGGGCTGCTGGCCGTCGGCGTGCTGGTCGTGAGCCTTGTCGTCGTATCGGCGCTGGCGATCCACCGCTTCGCGATGTCGGGCCGGAAAGCCGACTCGGACAGCAAGCTGATCAAGGACAGGCCGACGGCTGCCGCCGCTGAGCCGCGCAGGATCGAAATGCCTGCCCTGGGCGCCTCCGCCGCCTCTGCGGTCGCCACGCCACGCGTGCCGGCGCTGGCCCCCACCGACGAAGAGGCCGCCGAGCCGATCGGCGTGCGCCGAGCCGGGTCGCCCAATGCACCGGCAGGCACCGCCGCTGCCATCTCGCCCATCGACGCGCCAGTCTTGCTGGTCTCCACGCGCCCGCAGCCGACGTCGGCTCCTTCCGCCGCGCCACGCCCTGGCTCGATGCCGCAGGCGCCAGAGGAGTCCGCCGCAGGCGATGAAGGGCAGGATCCGCTCTCGGCCACCTCACGAAACCTGCAGGCCTACCAGCGACAGCTCCAGGGCCTGCTCGACAACCTGACGCGGTCCGCAGAGCTGGCGACGGGCGGCAGCAATGGTGCGTCACCGGCACCTGCGCTCCCAGCGCTTCCCCCGCCTTTCCCGGCGACGACCAACGGCCAGCAGGCGGGCGGCCTGTTTGGCGGCCAGCTCCAAAGCTCGGCGACATCCAAGGTCGCCGCAGCATTGCTGGGCAATCGCAGCCTCACGCTACCCAAGGGCACCGCGTTCACCTGTGCGCTGAAGACGCGCGTGATCAGCGCCGCCTCCGGCATGGTGGGCTGCCAGGTGCAGCGCAACGTGTTCAGCGACGACGGCCGCGTGTTGCTCATCGAGCGCGGCTCGCATCTGGATGGGGAGTACAGGATCGCCGCGGTACGCGCAGGCATGGTTCGCATCCCCGTCCTCTGGACACGCCTGCGCACGCCCCTTGGCGTCACCGTGGACATCGAGTCTCCGGCAACAGGCCAGCTCGGCGAGTCCGGTATCGACGGGTACGTCGACAACCGCTGGACCGAGCGCATTGGGGCCGCCATGCTGCTGTCGCTGATCGACGACTCGGTGAAGCTCGTCATCCAGGGCCAGGCCAACGAGCGCCAGGGCGACACCATCGTCTTGCCGTCCACCACCTCCAACACCAGCAAGCTGGCCGAGAAGGTGTTGGAAAGCACGATCAACATTCCGCCGCTGATCTACCAGAACCAGGGCGGCATCGTTGGGATCTACGTCGCCCGAGACATCGACTTCTCGTCGGTCTACGAGCTGGCCCCCGCCGCTCTTCGCCAGCCCTGACACCATGAGCGCGCTGCCTGCGGACCTTTCAGACGGGGCGCAAGCCTGGTGCGGCGACGCGACCTCCGTGATCGAGTTCCTGCGCCCCCTGCGCGAGCAACTCGACGCCCAGGGCGTGCAGGAAGTCTGCGTCAACAGGCCGGGCGAGCTGTTCATCGAGACCGCCGACGGCTGGCAGGCCCGCGGCGCACAGGACATGACGCTGGAGCGCTGCATGTCACTGGCCACCGCCGTTGCCACCTACGGCGACCAGCAGATCAACCAGGAGCGGCCGCTGCTGGCGGCGACCTTACCAACCGGCGAGCGGGTCCAGTTCGTGATCCCGCCGGCCGTCACACGGGGGACGGTGTCGATCACGCTGCGCAAGCCGGCGACGCTGATCAAGCGCCTGGACGACTTCGAGCGCGAGGGCCTCTTCGAGCGGGCCGTGGCGCCATCTCTTGATGGCGGAGACATCCTTCCATTCGAGTCGCAGCTGGTCCAGCTCAAGAACGAGCGCCGATACGCCGAGTTCCTGCGCCTGGCCGTCCAGTGCCACCAGACCGTGGTCGTCAGCGGTCGGACCGGATCAGGCAAGACGACGTTCATGAAGGGGCTGGTCGAAGAGGCGCCCAGGGATGAGCGCCACATCACCATCGAGGACGCGGCGGAGCTGACCCTGCCAAACCACCCGAACGTGGTGCATCTGTTCTACAGCAAGGACGGCCAGGGCACCGCGCGCGTCACCGCGAAATCGCTGCTGGAGGCCAGCCTGCGCATGAAGCCAGACCGGATCTTCCTCGCGGAGGTCCGAGGCGACGAGTGCTTCCACTTCGTCCGCCTGGCGGCATCGGGCCATTCCGGCATGACCAGCGTCCACGCCGGCAGTTGCGCGCTGGCCTTCGAGCAGATGGCCCTCATGATCCGCGAGTCCGGCGCCGGCGGTGGCTTGACGCTGGACGAGATCAAGCGGTTGCTGGGGATCGTCGTCGACGTGGTCGTCCAGTTCGACCGCGACGAGCGCGGGCGGTTCATCTCGGAGATCCACTATCAGCCTCGGGCACGCAGGCAGGCGAGCGGCCATGGCGCGGCGAAGGCCCTGCCATGAGCCACCCAGCTGGCGAAACCTTCGCAGCATGGCCCCTGGGTCGCAAGGTCGCGGCGGTCCTGTTCGGGCTGGTCGGGTATGCGGCGCTCGCCTGCGCCGCCATCTACGCCGCCGGCGTGCTGTTCCTGCTGCTGAACAAGGCCAACCCTGCGCAGGCCCATTTCGGCAGCATCCTGCACTACTGGCGTCTGTACGCAGACGACCCGCCACTGCGCAAGAAGCTGCTGGCCTCCGTGGGCGGCTCGGCCGGCGGCCTGCTGGTGATCCTTCCTGTCGCCCTTGCCATCGCAGCGCAGCCTCAGCGACGGCTGCACGGCGACGCGCGCTTCGCGAACCCGATCGAGGTCAACGCGGCGCTTCCCGTCAACAACGAGCAGCCTGGCATCCTGGTGGGCAAGTACCGCGGCAGATTCCTCTCCCTGCCCGGCCAGCTGTCGGTGATGCTGTCGGCGCCGACGCGCAGCGGCAAGGGTGTGGGCGTGGTCATTCCCAACCTGCTGAACTGGCCGGACTCCGTGGTGGCCCTCGACATCAAGGGCGAGAACCACGCGGTGACCGCGGGCTACCGGGCCGCACACGGCCAGGCGGTCTACGCCTTCTCGCCCTTTGACGACGAAGGACGAAGCCATCGCTGGAATTCGCTGAGTGCTGTACGGGCGACTGCGCTGCACCGCGTGGGCGACCTGCTCAGCATCGGCCAGATCTTCTTTCCCAATGACGGCGGCGGCACCTCGTCGGAAGCGTTCTTCAACGATCAGG
>NZ_JBFUMO010000404.1:0-5415 GCF_054049355.1 Roseateles sp. P5_E11
CCACTGGTTCATGCCCATGCGCCGCTGCGGTGCCGCGGCCCGTCAGATGCTGGAGCAGGCCGCCGCGCTGCAATGGGGCGTGCCGGTGGCCGAGGTGCAGGCCAGCAACCACGTGGTGGCGCACAAGGCCAGCGGCCGATCCCTGGGCTATGGCGCCCTGGCCGAGGCCGCCGCCAAGCTGGAGGTGCCCAAGCGCGAGGCGATCAAGCTCAAGAGCCCCGAGGCTTTCCGCTATATCGGCAAGCAGGACAGCCACCTCGTGGACGCCGAGGCCATCGTCACGGGTCGCTCGCAGTACGGCATCGACACACGGCTGCCAGGGATGCTCTACGCCGTCATCGCACGGCCACCGGTGTTTGGCGGCAAGCTCAAGTCCGTCGACAGCAGCGCGGCGCTGAAGGTGCCGGGTGTCGTCAAGGTCTTCGAGCTGGCGGGCACGCCGGCGCCAGCGGAGTTCCAACCGCTGGGCGGGGTCGTCGTCGTCGCCAAGGACACCTGGGCCGCGATGAAGGGCCGCGAGGCGCTGAAGATCGTCTGGGACGACGGCGCGCACGCCAGCTACGACTCGGTCGCCTTCCGCAAGGAGTTGGAGGCGGCGGTGGCCAAGCCGGGCGGCAAGGTCGTGCGCGACGATGGCGACGCGCCTGCCGCGCTGAGCAAGGCCGCCAAACGCGTGGCGGCCGACTACTACGCACCGCACCTGGCCCACGCCACGATGGAGCCACCGGCCGCGACGGCGCGCATCGTCGACGGGCGCTGCGAGGTCTGGGCCTGCGTGCAGTCGCCCCAGGCCGCGCGCGAGCGCGTGGCTGCGCGGCTGGGGCTGGGCGTGGACAAGGTGACGGTCAACGTGACCCTGCTGGGCGGCGGCTTCGGCCGCAAGTCCAAGCCCGACTTCGTCATCGAGGCGGCACTGGCTTCACAACAGATGCAGGGCGCGCCGGTCAAGCTGACCTGGACGCGCGAAGACGACCTGCACCACGACTATCTGCACACCGTCACCGCCCAGCATCTGGAAGCCGGGCTGGACGCCAGGGGCCGCGTCACCGCCTGGCTGCAGCGCGCGGCCGAGCCCACCATCCTGTCCATCTTCATGCCCGACCCCAAGCAGCTGGCCCCCTTCGAGCTGGGCCTGGGCCTGATCAACCTGCCCTACGCGATCCCGAACATCCGCATCGAGAACCCGGCCGCGACGGCGCACGCCCGCATCGGCTGGCTGCGCTCCGTCAACAACATCCAGCACMAGTTTGCGGCCCAGTCCTTCGTGGCCGAACTGGCCCACGCGGCCAAGCGCGACCACCGCGACTTCCTGTTCGAGCTGCTCGGCCCGGCGGCCCAGATCCCGCCGCCGCAGCTGAGTGACGGTTGGAACCACGGCGAGTCGCCCCAGCTCTACCCGGTCGACACCGGGCGGCTGCGCGGCGTCATCGAGCGCGTGACGAAGGAGGCGCACTGGGGCCGCAAACTGCCGCGCGGCCAAGGGCTGGGCCTGGCAGCCAACTACAGCTTCGTGACCTATATGGCCGTGGTCGTCGAGGTGCGCGTCAGCGCCAAGGGCGAGCTCAGCATCCCGCGCATCGATGTGGCCGTGGACTGCGGCCCAGCCATCAACCCGGACCGCATCCGCTCCCAGATCGAGGGCGCCTGCATCATGGGCCTGAGCCAGGCGCTGTACAGCGAGATCACGTTCAAGAACGGCCGCGTCGAGCAGAGCAACTACCACGACTACGAGATCGCGCGGCTCAACGTCGCGCCCAAGACCATCGCCGTGCACATCATGCCGGCCAAGAGCTACGACCAACCGCTGGGCGGCGTCGGCGAGCCGGCCATCGGCCCCATCGCACCGGCGCTGATGAACGCGATCTTCGCTGCCACGGGCAAGCGCATCCGGCAGTTGCCGTTGAAGGACCAGCTGACGGCGAAGAAGGCCTGAGGCGGCGGCGGGTCCTGGACTGACCCGCCGCAATTCCACTGGAGAAGACGCATGGCTACGGCAGGCAAGGTCGCGCTGATCACCGGCGGCGGCACGGGTGTGGGCGCCGCCACGGCGCTGATGCTGGCCGGCAGGGGTTACGACCTGCTGATCAACTACTCGCGCAGCGCGGACGAGGCCGCAGCCTGCGCCGCGGCCTGCCGTGCGGCCGGGTCCGACGTGTTCGTGAAGCAGGGCGACGTGGCGCAGGACGGCGACTGCCGCGCGCTGGCGCAGGCCGCGCTGGACCGCTGGGGCCGCATCGACGCACTGGTGAACAACGCCGGCGTGTCGGTGTTCGGCGCCGCGGCCGACTGGGACGCGCTGGACGCCGACACCTTCCAGCGCATCCTGGCCGTCAATGCGCTGGGCAGCTTCCAGATGGTGCGGGCTTGCGTCGACGCGCTGAAAGCCGCGCAGGGCTGCATCGTCAACGTATCGTCGGTGGCCGGCGCTCTGGGCGTGGGCTCGTCCATGCCCTACATCGCGTCCAAGGGCGCCATCAACGCGATGACGCTGCACCTGGCCCGGTCCCTGGCACCCGCCGTGCGCGTGAACGCCGTGTGCCCTGGCCTCATCACGTCACGCTGGTTCGTGCAGGGCGTGGGGCAACAGGGCTACGAGGCTGGCCTGAAGGCCTATGAAGCCGGCGTGCCGCTGCAGCGCGCCTGCTCCCCCGAGGACGTGGCGGAAGCCATCGTCTGGCTGGTGGACGGCGCCCGCACGGTGACCGGTGAGCTGCTGATGCTGGACAGCGGCATGCACCTGGCCAGCGTGAAGCCGCCGCGCTGAGCCCTCAGCGGTCCAGCAGCCCGGCGTCCTGCATCACGCGGGTGAAGGCCTCCGGCGCTTCCAGCGACGGCAGGTGGGCCATCCCCGGCGGCGCCACGTGGCGCGCGCCAGGGATGCGCGCGGCCATCTGCCGGCAGCGCTGCACCAGGTAAGGCAGGTCCAGGTCGCCGCACACCACGCACGTGGGCATGGCCAGTTGCTCCAGCCGCGGCCAGGCGTCGGGCGCGGGCTGCAACTCGCCGATGGCCGGCGCGTGCAGCGCGATGCGGTTCATCGCCAGGAACAGCTCGCGCGCGGCGCCGCCGACCCGGCCTTCGGGCTGGCCGGGGCCGTCCAGCCACAGGCGGGCCTGCAGGCGGTTGACCTCGTCGAGCTGGCCAGCGGCGCGGGCGGCCTGCGTGGCGTCGTTCAACTCACGGCTGGCGGCATCCAGCTCGGGCGTGGGGTCGGGGGCGCCGGTGACGGCAGGCGCCACCAGCGTCAGGCCGGCCACGCGCTCGGGCGAGGCCAGCGCGAAATCGATGGCGATGCGGCCGCCCAACGAGCAGCCCACCAGCTCCACGCGGTCCAGCCGCAGCACGTCCAGCACGGCGCGCAGGTCGCTGACCCAGGCATGCGGGCGAGCGGCGGCCACGCGCGTCTGACCAAAGCCGCGGCGGTCGATGCGCAGAGCTGAGCGCTGCTCGGCAGCCGCGGCCATGGCGCCGTCCCACAACCGGCTGTCGGTGACGCCGGCGTGCAGGAACACGAGCGGTGCGCTGCCATCGTCGTGGGGGCGGTATTCGACGGCCAGCTCGGCGCCGTCAACGGGAATCCAGTGGGTGACTTGCATGAGCGGGATCAGTTCGGTTCGGCGATGCGATAGCCCACGCCCGGCTCGGTCAGCAGCACGCAGGGCTCGGCCGGCTCGACCTCGAGCTTGGCGCGCAACTGGCCCATGTACAGGCGCAGATAGTGGGTCTGCTCGGTCGCGTCCGCGCCCCAGACGTCGGCCAGCAGGCGGCGGTGGGTGACGACCTGGCCGGCCTGGCGCACCAGGCGGGCGAGCAGCTTGAACTCGGTGGGCGTCAGGCGCACGTCGGCGCCATCGCGACGTACGCGGTGGGCGGCCAGGTCGACTTCCAGGCCGGCGCGCCGGTACATCGTGATGGCCGGYTGGGCCACGGTGCCGCGGTGGCGCAGGGCCACGCGCAGCCGTGCCAGCAGCTCGCCGATGCCGAAGGGCTTGACGAGGTAGTCGTCGGCACCGGCATCGAGCAGGCGGATCTTCTGGCCTTCGACCTGGCGGGCCGAAATGACGATCAGCGGCGTCGAGCGCTCTCGGCGCAGGGCCTGCAGCAGTTCCTCACCATCGCCGTCGGGCAGGCCGAGGTCGAGCAGCACGGCGTCCAGATGACCGGCGTGGGCGAGCTGGGCCATCGCGTCGGCCAGGCTGGCGGCGGTCAGCACCTCGTAGCCCTCGACGACCAAGGCCTCGCGCAGCGTCACGCGCAGTTCGCGGTCGTCTTCGACGAGCAGCAGTTTCACGTCGCGGCCTCCGGCAGCTCAGGCGCGTCGCGCAACGGCAGGCGCAGCTCGAAGCTGCAACCGCCATGGCCGCGCGGGCGCAGGCTCAGCACCCCCTCGTGCGCCTCGGCAATCGCGCGGCACAAGGCCAGGCCCACGCCCGAGCCCGGTGGGCGCTGAGAAAAGGCGGCCAGGTCGCCGCGCTGGAAGGCATCGAAGACGCGCTCGCGCCAGGCCGGGTCGATGCCGGGGCCACGGTCGCGCACGGCGAACATCGCTTCGCCGCCAAGGCGGCGCACGACCAGCTCGACGACGGCTTCGGCCGGGCTGTACTTCAATGCGTTGTCGATGAGGTTGTCCAGCAGCTGCGACATCAGGGCCGCATCACACCACAGCAGCGGCAGCTCCGGCTCGATGCGCGCCTTCACGCGTTCACCGTCGGGCCGGCGGCGCACGCGGCGCAGCGCGGCGCCGACGATCTCCTCGGCCGACTCCCAGTCGCAGCGCAGCGCCACGCCGGGCGCGCCAAGGCGGGCGAGCTGCAGCGTGTTGTCGGTCAGGCGCACGAGGCGGGCAGTCTCGTCGACGATGCGGCTGGCCAGCTCGCTGCGTTGCGCCGTCGTCAACCGTTCCCCCTGGGTCTGCAGGGCAGAAGCCGAACCCATGATGGTGGCCAGCGGCGTGCGGTAGTCGTGCGAGATCGCGGCCAGCATGGCGTTGCGGGTGGACTGGGTCTCGGCCAGTTCGGCCGATTGCCGGGCCTCATCCTGCACACGGCGGCGCTGCAGGGCCAGGCCCATCTGGTCGCACAGGGCCTGGGCGTGGGCAAGCTGGTCCACGGCCAAGGCCTCGGTGCCCAGCCCGCGCAGCGTGACGGCGCCCAGGGCCGTATCGCGGCCGCGCAGCGGCAGATAGAGGTCAGGCTCCTCGGCGTGATGGTCGGTGCCGGGGCCCAGCGCCCGGCCGCCATCGGCGCACAGCTGCAGGCCGGCCAGCGCATTCGCATCCGGCTCGCCGACGACGATGTCCTGCGCGCCGGGCGACGGCCGCAGCAGTGCCGCCGTGGCCAGGCCGGTGTTGCCGGCCAGCGCCTGCAACAGTTCGTGGACATGGACCTCGGGAAGGTCAGCGTCACGCATCAAGTC
>NZ_JBFUMO010000405.1:0-5413 GCF_054049355.1 Roseateles sp. P5_E11
GGCCAGTTGTCGACCTCCGTCGTGGTCATGAGTTGACCCCCTTGGGCCATGCCCGTGATCAGCGTAGGCTTGAGATTAGCGCGTGCAGCGTAGATGGCGGCGGTGTAGCCGGCGGGGCCGGAACCGAGGATAAGCAGGCCGTGGTGTTGGGTCGTAGCGGTCATGGCAGGGAAGGTGAGGGCGGGTTAACGGCTCGCAAGGTAGTCTTAGGGGTGAAAACCCCGGCCTTACCCGATGCGGAGAAGCCTGCCGCGTGTGCACAATGCACGCCATTTTAGGCAGGCGCATTTCTTGCCGCTTGCCTGGGGCCCAAACCTGGAGACTGCATATGGCGATGATTTCCAACCTCGACCTGATCCGCCGTGTTCCGCTGTTCTCGATGCTGACCACCGATCAGGCCCAATCCATCGCCGACAGCGTCGTCAAGCGCCGCTTCAAGCGCGGCGAACTGATCGTCGAGCAGGGCACCAAGTCCAACGCCCTCTTCATCCTGCTCAACGGCCGTGCCCGCGTGCTGACGGCCGACCACCGCGGCCGCGAGGTCATTCTTGCCGTGCTGCAGTCGGGCGACTACGTGGGCGAGATGAGCCTCATCGACAACGAGCCCCATTCGGCCACGGTGCGCGCCGAGGTGCAGACCGACATGCTGGTGCTCGGCCGCCTGGAGTTCGCGCGCTGCCTGCCCGAGAGCAGCAGCCTCTCCTACGGCATCCTGCGCGGGCTGGTGGCGCGCTTGCGCAATGCCGACCGGCAGATCGAGTCCCTGGCGCTGCTTGACGTCTATGGCCGCGTGGCGCGCACGCTGCTGGACATGTCCGAGGACGAGAAGGGCATCAAGCTCATCCGCGGCAAGGTTTCGCGCCAGGACATGGCCAAGGTCGTGGGTGCCTCGCGCGAGATGGTCAGCCGGGTCATGAAGGACCTGGAAGAGCGCGGCGTCATTGAAACGCTTGAGAACGGTTCGGTGGTCATCAAGGAACGGCTGACCCACGATTGACGGCGACAATGCGGGGATGAGTTTTCCCCTCGGTTCCCTGCTGGGCGGTGACGATGCCGCCGGCGAGCCCGCCGCTCCCGCCAAACCCACCCGCCGCCAGGCGCCCAAGCGCGAAGTGGCCCCGCCGTCAGCCGCCTCGCGGCTGCTGCGCACGCCGCTGTGGCTGGCGTTGACGGCCCTGCTGCTCGCGCTGCTCGTGCTGGCGATGGCGACGCACGACCTGCGCGACGCTGCCTTCAGCACCAGCGGCCAGCGAGACCTCGTCGGCAACCGCGTTGGCAGCTTTGGCGCCTGGTTATCGGACGGCCTGCTGTTCCTGTTCGGCTTTTCCGCCTGGTGGTTGCCGCTGCTGGCCCTGCGCGGCTGGCTGCGCAGCCTGGCCGGGCTGTTGCGCCATGACGTGGACCCCGTGCTGCGCTGGAGCCAGCGCGCGCGGTTCTGGGCTGGCATCGTGCTGCTCATCGGCGCGAGTTGCGCGCTGGAGTGGAGCCGCCTCTATGCCCTCGAGGCGCGCCTGCCCGGCCATGCCGGCGGCCTGGTCGGCTATGCGCTCGGGCCCCTGGGTATGAGGGGCCTGGGCTTTGCCGGCTCCGGCGTTGTCTGGATCGTGCTGCTGCTGACCGGCATGGCCTGGGCATTCCGCTTCTCCTGGGGGCATTTGGCGGAGCGCATCGGTGAGCGTATCGAGCAGTTGCGCGAGAAGCGCATCGAGCAGCGCGAGATGAAGGCCGATCAGAAGGCCGGTGAGCAGGCGGTGAAGGAGCGCGAGCAGGAGGTCGAGGTCGAGCGCCAAGCCGAACGCCAGTGGGAACAAGGTGGAGCCGACCACGCGCCGCTCGTCATCGAGGCGCCGGTCGTCGAGGTGCCCCAGTCCACGCGGGTGGCCAAGGAGCGCCAGCAGACGTTGTTCGTCGACGCCGGCGACGCCAAGCTCCCGCAAGTTGACTTGCTGGACGCCGCGCCCGGCCGCCAGGAGACGGTCACGCCTGAATCGCTGGAAATGACCAGCCGCCTCATCGAGAAGAAGCTGCGCGACTTCGGCGTCGAGGTGCATGTGGTCGCCGCATCCCCCGGCCCGGTCATCACGCGCTATGAGATCGAACCGGCCACCGGTGTGAAGGGCTCGCAGATCGTCGGCCTCGCCAAGGACCTGGCGCGCTCCTTGAGCCTTGTGTCCATCCGCGTCGTCGAGACCATCCCGGGCAAGAACTACATGGCGCTGGAGCTGCCCAACGCGCGCCGCCAGACCATCCGCCTGTCCGAAATCCTCGGCTCGCAGGTCTACGCGGACGCGTCGTCCCAGCTGACCATGGGCCTGGGCAAGGACATCGTCGGCCTGCCCATCGTCGCCGACCTTGCCAAGATGCCGCATTGCCTCGTGGCCGGCACGACCGGTTCGGGCAAGTCAGTGGGCATCAACGCGATGATCCTCAGCCTGCTCTACAAGGCCGAGGCCCGTGATGTGCGCCTCATCCTCATCGACCCCAAGATGCTGGAGATGAGCGTCTACGAAGGCATCCCGCATCTGCTGGCACCGGTCGTGACGGACATGAAGCAGGCCAGCAATGCGCTGAACTGGTGCGTTGGCGAGATGGAGCGGCGCTACAAGCTCATGTCCAAGATGGGCGTGCGCAACCTCGCCGGCTACAACAAGAAGATCGACGAGGCCAAGGCCAACGGCATCAGCATTCCGAATCCGTTCGCGCTGAACAACGAAGAACCCGAACCGCTGGAGCGTCTGCCGTTCATCGTCGTCGTCATCGACGAACTGGCCGACCTGATGATGGTCGTCGGCAAGAAGATCGAGGAACTGATCGCTCGCCTGGCGCAGAAGGCGCGCGCGGCCGGCATCCACCTGATCCTGGCCACGCAGCGGCCGTCGGTGGACGTCATCACCGGCCTCATCAAGGCCAACATCCCGACCCGCCTGTCCTTCCAGGTCAGCTCCAAGATCGACAGCCGCACCATCCTCGACCAGATGGGCGCCGAGGCGCTGCTCGGCATGGGCGACATGCTCTACATGCCCTCGGGCACCGGCCTGCCCATCCGCGTGCATGGCGCCTTTGTCAGCGACGACGAGGTGCACCGCGTTGTGGAGTACATCAAGTCCCAGGGCGAACCGAATTACATCGAAGGCATTCTCGAAGGTGGCGTGCTCGACGGCATCGACGGCGAGGCGCCGGCGCCGGGCGAGGCCGGCGGTGAGCAAGACCCCATGTACGACCAGGCCGTGGCTATCGTCCTACAACATCGCAAGGCTTCCATCTCGCTGGTGCAACGCCATCTGCGCATAGGCTACAACCGCGCCGCGCGGCTGCTGGAGCAGATGGAAAACTCCGGCCTCGTTGGCGCGCTGGCATCCAACGGCAGCCGTGAACTGATCATTCCTAAACGAGACGAATGAAGAAACTCCTGCTCTCCCTGACGCTGCTCATTGCTGGCATCGCCCACGCCGATGCGGTCGATGCGCTGCGCGACTTCGGCCGCGACGTGAAGAGCGGCAAGGCCAATTTCACGCAAACGGTGACGTCGCCCGACGGCAAACGCAAGAAGGTCTCTTCAGGCAGCTTCGAGTTCGAGCGGCCCAACCGCTTTCGCTTTGCCTATGCCAAGCCCTTCGAGCAAGTCATCGTCGCCGATGGCCACAAGGTCTGGATCTATGACGCCGACCTCAACCAGGCCAGCTCGCGCAAGCTGGGTGAAGCGCTGGGTGCCACGCCAGCGGCCCTGCTTGCTGGCAGCAATCTTGAACGCGACTTCACGCTGAAGGCCCAAGCAAGTGACGGCGGCCTGGATTGGGTGCAGGCGCTGCCCAAGCAGGCCGAATCGACGATCCAGTCGCTCAAGCTCGGCTTCAAGGGCAAGGAGCTGGCGGCCATGGAGATCGTCGACAGCTTCGGCCAGCGCTCACGGCTGGACTTCAGCGCCGTGCAGGCCAATGTGCCAGTGGCGGCCGAGCGCTTCCAGTTCAAGCTGCCGGCCGGGGCCGATCTCATCGAGCAGTGAGCACCACGTCCCTTTTCGATGCCGACCCGCCCGCGCAGCCGCTGGCCGAACGGCTGCGCCCGAAGACGCTGGACGAGGTCATCGGCCAGCGCCATCTGCTCGGCCCCGGCATGCCGCTGCGCGCGGCCTTCGAGGCGGGGCGGCTGCAGAGCATGATCCTGTGGGGCCCGCCCGGTGTCGGCAAGACGACGCTGGCGCGCCTGGTGGCCGGCGCCTTCGACGCGCAGTTCATCGCCATCTCGGCCGTGCTGGGCGGCGTGAAGGACATCCGCGAGGCGGTGGACCGCGCCCAGATTGCAGCCCAGCAGGGCCGGCGTACGGTGGTCTTCGTTGACGAGGTGCACCGCTTCAACAAGGCCCAGCAGGACGCCTTCCTGCCGCATGTCGAGTCCGGCCTGTTCACCTTCATCGGCGCGACGACCGAGAACCCCAGCTTCGAAGTCAACTCGGCGCTGCTGTCGCGCGCCCAGGTGCAGGTGCTGAAGAGCCTGGACGCGAGCGAGCTGCAGGAGCTGATCGAACGTGGCGCCAGGGAGCTCGGTGTCGAGGCGCCGACGAAGGAAGCCGCCGACCGACTGATTGGCTACGCTGACGGCGATGCGCGCCGGCTGCTGAACGCCCTGGAGTCCGCCGCGTCGCTCGCCAATGGCGCCCGCATCGACGAAGCACTGCTGGAGCGGACCCTCGGCGAACAGCTGCGCCGCTACGACAAGGGTGGCGACCAGTTCTACGACGTCATCAGCGCCCTGCACAAGTCGGTTCGTGGCAGCAATCCCGATGCGGCGCTCTACTGGTTCGTGCGCATGGTGGATGGCGGCGTCGACGCCCGCTACATCGCGCGCAGGCTGATCCGCATGGCCAGCGAGGACATCGGCCTGGCSGACCCGCGCGCGCTGCGCATCACGCTGGATGCGGCTGACACTTACGAGCGCCTGGGCACGCCCGAGGGTGAACTCGCCTTGGCCGAGGCAGTCGTCTACCTCGCCATCGCGCCCAAGTCCAATGCCGTCTACAAGGCCTTCAACGCGGTGAAGGCCTTCATCAAGCAGGACCAGACGCGGCCGGTGCCCGAGCATCTGCGCAATGCGCCGACGCGGCTGATGAAGGATCTGGGCTATGGCAAGGCCTATCGCTACGCGCATGACGAGCCGGGCGGCTACGCGGCCGGTGAGCAATACCTGCCTGACGGGCTTGAAGGCCAGCGCTGGTACGAACCCGTGCCGCGCGGGCTGGAACTGCGCATTGCCGACAAGCTGGCCGAGCTGCGCCGCCTGGATGATGAAGCGACTTAGCGCGGCCCTGCTCGCGCTGTGCGCCTTGGCTGCACACGCGGCCGATGGCCCGAYGCTGACCCGCGTGCGCGACACCGGCGTCATCGTCATTGGCTACAGGCCGGCCTCTCTGCCTTTC
>NZ_JBFUMO010000406.1:0-5408 GCF_054049355.1 Roseateles sp. P5_E11
CATGATGGCTACCAGTGCGGCTACTGCACGCCGGGCCAGATCTGTTCGGCCGCCGGCATGCTGGACGAGCTCAAGCGCGGCGTGCCCAGCCACGTGACGACCGACCTGACCGCCAAGCCGTTGCTGAGCGCCGACGAGTTGCGCGAGCGCATGAGCGGCAACCTCTGCCGCTGTGGCGCCTACTCCAACATCGCCGAGGCGATCACCAGCGTTGCCAAGGAGGCCGCATGAAAGCCTTCACTTTCGAGCGTGCGCGCACGCCGGCCGAAGCCGCCGCGGCGGTGGCGGGCCGGCCCGACGCCAAGTTCATCGCCGGCGGCACCAATCTGCTGGACCTGATGAAGCTGAAGATCGAGGCGCCGGGCCATATCGTGGACGTCAATGCGCTGGGCCTGGACCGCATCGAGCCCGTCGACGGCGGCGGCCTGCGCGTGGGCGCCCTGGTGCGCAATGCCGACCTGGCCAGCGACGTCCGCGTGCGCAAGGACTACCCGGTGCTGTCGCGTGCGCTATTGGCCGGCGCTTCGGGCCAGCTGCGCAATCGGGCAACGACGGCCGRCAACCTGTTGCAGCGCACGCGCTGCCCCTATTTCTACGACACCGCCCAGCCCTGCAACAAGCGCCAGCCCGGCAGCGGCTGCAGCGCCATCGGCGGCGTGGCGCGCTCGCTGGCCATCATCGGCACGAGCCAAGCCTGTATCGCCAGCCACCCGAGCGACATGGCCGTCGCCATGCGCGTGCTGGATGCGCAGGTCGAGACCATCAAACCCGATGGCCAGGTGCGCCGCATCCCCATCGCCGACTTCCACAAGCTGCCCGGCGATACGCCCCACGTCGAGCACACGCTGGCTCACGGCGAGCTGATCACTTCGGTGCTGCTGCCGCCACCCGCGGGCGGCACCCAGGTCTACCGCAAGGTGCGCGACCGGGCGTCCTATGCCTTCGCCCTCGTGTCGCTGGCCGCCATCGTGCAGCGTGATGGCAGCGCGCGCCTGGCCTTCGGCGGCGTGGCGCCCAGACCCTGGCGTGTGGAGGCGGCCGAAGGCCAGCTTTCGCGCGGTGTGCATACCTATTTTGGGCAGGCCTTCGCCGGCGCGGCCCCGCAGCAGGACAGCGCCTTCAAGCTCAAGCTGGCCGAGCGCCTGCTGGTCGACTCCCTGCATCCTGCACGGAGCACATGATGAGATTCGACCAGCCCGCCACCACCAACCCCATCGACCAGGGCCGCATCGTCGGCCGCCCCACGCCGCGCATCGATGGCCCGCTGAAGACCACCGGCATGGCGCCCTATGCCTACGAACACCACGACCTGAAGCAAGCGCCGGCCGTCGGCTATGTCGTGGGTGCCGGCATCGCCAAGGGCCGCGTGGCCGCCATGGACCTGCGCGCCGCCCGCGCGGCACCCGGTGTGCTCGCCATCGTCACGGCCCAGAACGCCGGCAAGCTCGGCAAGGGCAACATGAACACCGCCAAGCTGCTCGGCGGCCCGCAGATCGACCACTACCACCAGGCCCTGGCCGTCGTCGTGGCCGAAAGCTTCGAGCAGGCGCGCGCCGCGGCGGCGTTGATCGACATCCGCTACGAGGCCGCCAAGGGCCGCTTCGACCTGGCCGCCGAGAAGCCTCATGCGCCGGTGGCCAAGAGCGATGGCTTCGGTGGCGAGGCCGAGACCAAGCATGGCGACTTCGAGGCCGGCTTCGCCAAGGCGCCGGTGCAGCTGGACGCCAGCTACACGACGCCCGACCAGGCACACGCCATGATGGAGCCGCATGCCACCATCGCCTGGTGGGAGGGCAAGAAGCTGTCGGTGTGGACGTCCAACCAGATGATCGACTGGGCCGTCGGCGACCTCGCCAAGACGCTGGGCATTCCCAAGCAGGACGTGCGCGTGCGTTCGCCCTTCGTCGGCGGCGGCTTTGGCGGCAAGCTCTTCCTGCGCGCCGACGTCGTGCTGGCGGCCCTGGGTGCCAAGGCCGCCAGCCGGCCCGTCAAGATTGCGCTGACGCGGCCGCTGATGTTCAACAACACCACGCACCGGCCCGCAACCATCCAGCGCATCCGCATCGGCGCCAACAAGGACGGGCGCATCCAGGCCATCTCGCACGAGAGCTGGTCCGGTAACCTGCCCGGCGGCGGCCCCGAGACGGCCACGGCCCAGACGCGGCTGCTCTATGCCGGTGAACACCGCCACACCGCCATGCACCTGGCCGTGCTGGACCTGCCCGAGGGCAATGCCATGCGCGCGCCGGGTGAAGCGCCAGGCCTGATGGCGCTGGAGATCGCGATGGACGAGATGGCCGAAAAGCTCGGTCTGGACCCCATCGAGTTCCGCGTGCGCAACGACACCCAGGTCGACCCCGAGAAGCCGCAGCGTCCCTTCTCGCAGCGCCGCCTGGTGGAGTGCATGAAGCAAGGCGCCGAGCGCTTCGGCTGGAACCGGCGCAATGCCAAACCGGCGCAGGTGCGCGAGGGCGCGTGGCTCATGGGCCTCGGCATGGCAGCAGCCTTCCGCAACAACCTGCTGATGAAATCCAAGGCCCGCGTGCGCCTGGAGGGTGAGCGCGTCATCGTCGAAACCGACATGACTGACATCGGCACCGGCAGCTACACCATCATTGCGCAGACGGCAGCCGAGACCATGGGTGTGACCCTCGACAAGGTCGTCGTGCGCTTGGGGGATTCGAGCTTCCCGGTGTCCTGCGGCTCGGGCGGCCAATGGGGCGGCAACAACTCGACGGCCGGCGTGTATGCGGCTTGCATGAAGCTGCGCGGCATGGTCGCCCAGAAGGCCGGCATGGCCGACGCGGAATTTGCCGGTGGCGAGGTGCGTGGCGGCGGCAAGGCCATGCCGCTGAAGTCCTTTGCCGGCCTGGTGGCCGAGGACGGCATCGAATATGGCGATCTCGACAAGCGCTACCAGCAGTCCACTTTTGGCGCGCATTTCGCCGAGGTGGCGGTGGATGCGACGACTGGCGAGGTGCGCGTGCGGCGCATGCTGGCTGTGTGCGCGGCGGGGCGCATCCTGAACCCGACCTCGGCGCGCAGCCAGGTCATCGGCGCCATGACCATGGGCGTGGGCGCGGCRCTGATGGAAGACCTGAAGGTTGACCACCGCCGCGGCTTCTTCGTCAACCACGACCTGGCCGGCTACGAGGTGCCGGTGCATGCTGACATCCCGCATCAGGAGGTCATCTTCCTGGACGAGACCGACCCGATCTCGTCGCCGATGAAGGCCAAGGGCGTGGGCGAGCTGGGCATTTGCGGCGCGGCCGCCGCGGTGGCCAACGCCGTCTACAACGCCACCGGCGTGCGGGTGCGCGACTACCCGCTGACGCTGGACAAGCTGCTCGCCGGCCTGCCCGCGCTGACTTAGCGGCGCTGGTTCAGGACGATCAGGCCCAGGGCGGCCAGCGCGGCGAACAGCAGGCCGCTCCAGATCTCGTAGGGCAGGCCGATGAGGCGATAGGCTGCGGCCTCCGCGCAGTTGGCCGTGATCATGAAGACCGACGGCCACAGCTCCTCGAGCCCGAGCGCCGTGACGATCTTGTCCGCCAGGCCCATCGCGCAGGTGGCGCTCTGCGAGGCCACCTCATGCTGGAAGACGGCCGCCGTGAGGCCCGCGGCGCACAGCATCAGCACGACCACGAGGGCCGTCTGACGCAGCGCGCGCTTGGCGCTCACCAGCCAGCCCAGCAGCGAGACGGCGCCGATCACCAGGAAGATGGCCCGCTGCAGCACGCACCACGGGCAGGGCTTGACGCCGAACTGGTGCTGGGCGATCAAGGCGATGCCGACGGCGCCGAAGCTCGCCACGGCCATGCCGGCCAGCGCACGGGCCGGCAGCTTGGAAGGGGCGCTGAACATCAGACGGCGATTTCGGCGATGAGCTCGATCTCGACGCAGGCGCCAAGCGGGATCTGGGCCACGCCGAAGGCGCTGCGGGCATGCTTGCCAGCTTCGCCCAGCACCGCGGCGAACAGCTCGGAGCAGCCGTTGGTGACGAGGTGCTGCTCGGTGAAGTCGGGCGTGCTGTTCACGAGGCTCATCACCTTGACGATGCGCAYGATCTTGCCCAGGTCACCGGTGGCGGCCTGCAGCGTGCCGAGCAGGTCGATGGCGACGGCGCGTGCGGCCGCCTGGCCGGTGGCGGTGTCGACATCCTTGCCGAGCTGGCCGACCCAGGGCTTGCCGTCCTTCTTGGCGATATGGCCCGACAGGAACAGCAGGTTGCCGGTGCGCGTGAACGGCAGGTAGGCGGCAGCAGGAATGGCCAGCGGCGGCAGGGTGATGCCGAGTTCGGCGAGCTTGGCTTGGATGGCAGAAGAGCTCATGCGTAGTAGCGCGGTGGCGCAAGCGAAAAACCGCGGCATGCTACACCCCGCGTCCCAATAAGGCGGGACAGGGGAGGGGCATTGGCTCAGCGGCCGTGGGGCGTGCGCGAACTGGTGGCAACGGGCGTGGCCTGGCTGGCCGGCCTGGCCCTGCTGCAATGCTGCGAGCGGCTGCCGACGGCGGCCGAATACGCGCTGCTGGCCTTGGCTTTCGTGGTGCTCCTGCTGCTGCGTCGCCGCCACTGGCTGGCGTTGGCGGGTGCGGTCGCCGTGTTCGCCTTCGCGCAGGCGGGGTTGCGCGCCGAGCTGCGCATGAAGCCCGAACTGCATCCGGCCTGGGAAGGCCGCGATCTGGTGCTGGGCGGCCGCATCGATTCGCTGCCCATCGCCGTCACCGGCCAGGGGGGCGCGCCGGGTTGGCGCTTTGAATTTGCCGTGGACTCGGTCGGCGCAACGGGCACAGCGCTGCCGCCCGAAGTGCCGCGACGTTTGATGCTGTTGGCCTATGACTCAGCGCCCATCACTGCGGGCGAGCGCTGGCGCTTTACCGCCCGCCTCAAGCGCGCCCATGGCCTGGCCAATCCGGGCGGTTTCGATGTCGAGCTGTGGCTGTTCGAGCAAGGCCTGCGTGCCAGTGGCGTCGTGCGCACGGCCGAGCGATTGCAGGCGGCGCCCTGGTGGTCGCTGGACGCCGCGCGCCAGCGCCTGCGCACCGCCATCCGCGAACGCGTGGCCGATCCCGGCATGGCCGGCGTGCTGGCGGCGCTGAGCCTGGGCGACCAGAACGCCATTGCCCACAGCGACTGGAATCTGTTTCGCGATACCGGCGTGAGTCATCTCTTGTCGGTCTCCGGAAGTCACGTCGTCCTGCTCGGCTGGCTGGCCTCCGCACTCGTCGCGCCGCTGTGGCGCCGCAGCCGCTGGCTCTGCCTGCGCATGCCCGCGCCCACGGCGGCACGTTGGCTGGGCGTGGCGGTGGCCTTCGTCTATGCGCTGTTCTCGGGCTGGGGCGTGCCGGCGCAGCGCACCGTCATCATGCTGGCCGCCGTCGCCGCTCTGCGCAGCCTTGGCCTGCGC
>NZ_JBFUMO010000407.1:0-5389 GCF_054049355.1 Roseateles sp. P5_E11
GAACTATCTTGGCCTGTTGCTGCTGTCCCTGAGTCGCTTCAGCGCCCGTATGCGGGAGGAGAGGGTGCTCAGCCTGACGACGCGGTTGACGCCGACTCCGGCCATCATCGACCGCTGGGTGGAGTTGCAGCGCCAGCACCCGCTCGGTGTTCGCAACACGGCCCGCCAGTTGCTCGCCAGCATGCGCTATCGCGCCAGCCGCACTCGCCCGGCTGCGCCTATGCTGCTGTTGTGCAGCAAAGCGGATGGGCTCGTCGACTGGCGTTGCTCGCAGGCCATCAGCCGTGCCTGGGGAGCGCCGCTGCGCCTGCACACCAAGGCCGGCCACGATCTGCCGCTGGATGACCCGCAGTGGGTGGCCCGGGCCGTCGCCGAGTGGCTGCGCGACCGCAGCATCCAGGGCGTCGTGCCAGGCGAGTGGCATTGAAATGCAAGCGGCCCGCAGGTGCGGGCCGCAGATGCAAAGAGGCCCGCTTGCGCGGGCCTCTTTGCTTGCACCAGAGCTGGATTGTTTCTTAGGCGGCGAGCGCCTTGATCTTGGCGGACAGGCGGCTCTTGTGACGAGCAGCCTTGTTCTTGTGGAAGATGCCCTTGTCGGCGACAGAGTCGATGACGGCTTGGGCAGCCTTGAACAGGTCAGCAGCCTTGGACTTGTCGCCCGCGGTCACAGCCTTTTGCACGTTCTTGACGACCGTACGGTATTTGGAGCGAAGCGCAGTATTCGCGGCGTTGAGCTTGGCGTCCTGGCGGACGCGCTTGAGACCCGACGCCAGGCGAACCGTCTTCTTCTTGGCTTTGGAGCTGGTAGCCATGCTGTATCTATACCCAGTTGGTGCAAAGACGACGAGTATAGCCCGAAATCAGGGTTAAAGCCAAGTGCCTGGGACGAGTATCGAAGAAGGCGCCATTCACGACACAGATAATCCGCCGCCATGAATCTGCTGCGCGCTGCGTCGACCATTTCCCTGCTGACCCTGACCTCGCGCATCACCGGCCTTGTCCGCGAAACCATGGTGGCGGGCCTTTTCGGCGCCACCGGAATGACCGATGCGTTTCTCGTCGCGTTCCGGATCCCGAACCTGCTGCGACGTCTGTTTGCTGAGGGCGCATTTTCGCAGGCCTTCGTGCCGCTGCTGGCGGCGACGCGGGCCACCGAGGGCGAAGCGGCAACGAAGCGCCTCATCGACGCCGTCGCGACCGTGCTGTTATGGGCGCTGATGGCGACCTCGGTGATTGGTGTGGTCGCAGCGCCCCTCTTGGTCTGGCTGCTCGGCGGCGGGCTGCCGGAGCCGGCGTTCGACGCATCCGTCGTCATGACGCGCTTCATGTTCCCCTATATCGGCTGCATGTCGCTGGTGGCCCTGTCGGCGGGCATCCTGAACACCTGGCGACGCTTTGTCGTGCCGGCGGCAACGCCGGTGCTGCTCAACCTCAGCGTCGTCGCCGTCGGCTGGGCCTTGGTCGGGCCGCTTGAGCGCGCGGGCTATCCGGGTATCTATGCGATGGCCTTCGGTGTCATGCTCGGCGGCGTGCTGCAATTGCTGGCGCAGTGGCCGGCGCTGCGGGCCATCGGCGTGACGCCGCGCATGCGGTTCAGCTGGCAAGGCTTGCGGGAGGCACGTGCCAATCCGGGTGTCAGCCGCGTCATGCTGGGCATGGGGCCGGCGCTGCTGGGTGTCGGTGTGTCCCAGCTGTCGCTGATGATCAACACGCAGATCTCCAGCCGCCTCGGCGAGGGCGCGACCTCCTGGCTGAACTATGCCGACCGCCTGATGGAATTCCCCATCGGCCTGCTCGGCGTGGCGCTCAGCGCGGTCCTGACCCCGCAGTTGTCCGCTGCCCAGGCTTCGGGCGAGAGCGAGCGCTACAGCCGCCTGCTCGACTGGGGCCTGCGCATGGTGATGCTGTTCGCGTTGCCCTGCGCCGTCGCCCTGCTGGTCTTCGCCGAACCGTTGACGGCCGTGCTCTACCACCGCGGCGCCTTCACGGCGACCGACGTGGCCCACACAGCGCAGTCGGTCATGGGCTGGGGTGTTGGCCTGCTGGGCCTGATCGCGGTGAAGGTGCTGGCGCCCGGCTTCTTCGCTCGCCAGGACACCGGCACGCCGGCCAAGATCGCTGTTGCGGTGCTGGTGCTGACGCAGGGATTCAACCTTGTCTTCGTGCCCTGGATCGGTGTCGCGGGCCTGGCCCTGTCCATCGGCCTGGGCGCGCTGGTCAATGCGGGCTGGCTGTTCTGGGGGCTGAAGAAGCTGGGTAGCTACCGCCCCGAGCCTGGCTGGCTGGCCTTCGGCCTGCGTGTGGTGCTGGCTTGTGCAGCCATGGGCCTGCTGCAATGGCAGTTGGCCAGCAGGCTGGACTGGCTCGGCCTGGGCGCGCACGAGATCCGGCGCGGTCTCGTCATGGCGGCCAGCCTGGCGGGCAGCGCCCTCGTCTATTTCGCGGTGCTGCTGCTGGTTGGCATGCGGCCCCGTGCGCTCGGGCGCCCAAGCTGATGAAGTACGCAGCGCCGACTCCGCTGGACTACTTCGCCACGCTGGTGGCGGAGGATGAGAGCCTCAATCTGCTCGAGGCCGCCATCAGCCTGGCCCAGGACGAATATCCCCAGCTTGATGTCCAGGCTGCGCTGTCCAAGGTGGATGCGCTGGCGCGCCGCCTGCGTGAGCGCATCACGTCGGAGACTGTGCCGGCCGAGCGGCTGCACCAGCTGACACGTTTCTTCCACGGCGAACTCGGCTTTGCCGGCAATCTGAACAATTACTACGCGGCCGAGAATAGCTTCGTGCATCACGTGCTGGAGACGCGGCGTGGCATTCCCATCACGCTTGCCGTGCTGCTGTTGGAGCTTGCCGAGCAGGCGGGCCTGCGCGCTGCGGGCGTCGCCTTCCCGGGGCATTTCCTCGTCAAATGCCGCATCGGGCTTGGCGAGGTCGTTATCGACCCCTTCACGGGCGAATCGCTGTCAGCCACGCGGCTGGACGAGCGCCTGGCCGTCTACCGCCATGGCAGCGAGCTGCCCGCCGACCTGGAGTTGCCGCTGGAGTTCTTCCTGCGCGCTGCATCCAAGCGCCAGATCCTGGCACGCATGCTGCGCAATCTGAAGGAAGTTCACCGCGCCGCCGAGGACTGGCCGCGGCTGCTGGCCGTGCAACAGCGCCTCGTCATCCTGCTGCCGGGCGACCCGGTCGAGCGCCGCGATCGCGGCCTGGTGCTGGCGACGCTGGGCGCCTTTGCTGCTGCCGCCGACGATCTGGCTTTCTATCTTGCCGAGCGGGGTGATGCACCCGACGCCGCGAGATTGCGAACCCGCCTGGCGATGCTGCTTGACCAGGCCCGGCCGCCGCTTCAGTGACAATCCGCGCCCGCCCGCCCACCACCATGATGAAGCTCAGCAAGCACCAACGCACCGCCCTGGCCTGGGGCGGTGTCGCCCTGGGCGTCATTCTTCTGCTGTGGCTGCTGTCGCCCGTGCTGGCGCCCTTCATCGCGGCCCTGGTGCTGGCGTACGCGTTGGCGCCCGCGGTGCAGGCCCTGGTGAACCGGCGCGTGCCGCGGTCGCTGGCGGTGCTGATGGTCGAGCTGCTGTTTGCGATGGCCCTGCTGGCTTTGGTGCTGCTGGTGCTGCCCATCCTCAGCAAAGAGCTGCCGGCGCTGCGCGAGCAGATTCCTGCATTGGCGAAACTGGCCAATGACAAGCTTTCACCCTGGCTGGCGGAGCACGGCATCTACATGCAGCTCGACCCGGCCAGCATCAAGGCCTTCGTGCTGAAGTACCTGGATGCCAATTTCGAAGAGTGGCTGGCGACGGCGCTGAGCTCGGCCCGCATCGGCGGCAGCTTCCTGCTCGCCTTCATCGGCAATGCGGTGCTGCTGCCCGTCGTGCTTTTCTATCTGCTGGACGACTGGCCGGGCCTGGTCGAGCGCATGCGCGCTCTCGTGCCGCCAGCGGCGCGCGATTCGGTTGGCAGCTTCCTCGACGAATGCCATGAGACGCTGGGCCAGTACCTGCGCGGTCAATTGCTCGTCATGGGGGCTCTGGCCATCTTCTACAGCGTCGGCCTGGCGCTGGCGCGCTTCGATCTGGCCTTGCCCATCGGCGTCTTCACCGGCCTGGCGGTTTTCATTCCCTATCTGGGCTTTGGCCTGGGCCTGGTGCTGGCGCTGCTGGCAGGCTTGCTGCAATTCGCAAATCTTTATGGCGTTCTCGCTGTCGCCATCGTCTTTGGCATCGGCCAACTGCTGGAAAGCTTCGTGCTGACGCCGCGCTTCGTCGGCGAGCGCATCGGCATGAGCCCGCTGATGGTCATCTTCGCGCTGCTGGCCTTYGGTCATCTGCTCGGCTTTGTCGGCGTGCTGATTGCGCTGCCGCTGTCGGCTGTGGCGGCAGTCGCGGTCAAGCGCCTGCATCGCGCCTATCTCGAGAGTTCGCTGTTCCGTTAGCCGTTCAATGAGGCAGATCCCGCTTGCGCTGCTGGCGCCGCCCGCGCACAGCTTCGACAACTTCCTGCCCGGCGCCAATGCCGAGGCTCTGGCCTACCTGCTGGGCCTGCAGCCGGGCGATCCACCCGCGCTGCTCTGGGGCCCGACCGGCTCGGGCAAGAGCCATCTGCTGCAGGCATTGGCCGAGCGCTGGCAGGCGGCCGGCCAGCGCGTCGCCTGGTACGACGCCGAGACGGCCTTGCCCTGGGAGCTGCCGGCCCACGAGAGCCTGTTGCTGCTGGACGATTGCCAGCGCTTTGACGCCGGCCAGCAGCATGCCGCTTTTGCCCTTTTTGTAGCGACGGCGGGGCAGGGCTATACCGTCGTTGCAACGGCCGATGCGCCAGCCGTCGACCTGGCCGTGCGCGAAGACCTGCGTACGCGCCTGGGCTGGGGCCCGAGCTTTGCGCTTGAACCGCTGCGCGAGGCCGAAATGCGTGCCGTGCTGCGCCGCGAGGCCGATCGCCGCGGCCTGCTGCTCGGCGACGAGGTGCTGTCCTATCTGCTGACCCGCTTCGAGCGCAATCTCAAGGGGCTGATGGCCTTGCTCGAGCGGCTGGATGAATTCGCGATGTCAGCCAAGCGCGCGCTGACACTGCCGCTGCTGAAGGCCATGCTGGCCGACGAGGCCGTTGAAGAAAAAATCGACTCTGACCCTAATTTATGAATCTCACGCTGTTTGACCTGGATGGGACGCTGATCCCCATGGATTCCGACCATGCCTTCGGTGGTTTCATGGTGGAGGTGGGCTGGGTGGACGGCGTGGTCTGGGGTGCGAAGAACGACGAGTTCTTTGCCCAGTACAACGCGGGAACGTTGGACCTACCGGCGTATATCGACTTCGCAACGTCCGCCTGGCGCTCCCGCCCGCTTGCCGAGGCGCTGGCCATGCGGGAGCGCTTCATGACCG
>NZ_JBFUMO010000408.1:0-5370 GCF_054049355.1 Roseateles sp. P5_E11
GAAGTGGACGAGCGCTACACCAGCGTCGAAGCCGAGGCTGAAGGCGCGCACGACGTGGACGCCGCAGCGGCTGCCCTCATCCTTGAACAATTTTTCCGGGAACACCCATGAGTGACCTCAAGCTGGACGCTGAAGGCCTTTACCTCGAGCTCAGGCGCGGCGTGCAGCGACTGCTGACCGCCGACACTGCCCTCGTGGGCATCTGGAGCGGCGGCGCCTGGCTGGCCGAGCGGCTGGCCGTCGACCTGGGCCTGGCCGACGCCGGCACCATCTCCAGCGTGCTGCACCGCGACGACTTCGGCTCACGCGGCCTGGCCAAGGCCGACCACACCTCGCTGCCCTTCGACGTCAACGGCCGCGACATCCTGCTCATCGACGACGTGCTCTACACCGGCCGCACGACGCGGGCCGTGCTCAACGAGCTGTTCGACTTCGGCCGCCCGGCGAGCGTGCAGCTGGCGGTGCTGGTGGACCGCGGCGGGCGGCAGCTGCCGATCGAGCCGGCGTTCTCTGCGGCCCGCGTCACGCTCGCCGCAGACCAGAGCCTGCGCCTCGCGCGCGCCGATGGGGGCCGATTTGCCTTTGAGGTGAAGTGATGCTTTCCAAACGCAACCCCCAGCTCAACAAGCACGGCGAGCTGATCCACCTGCTGTCCACCGAAGGCCTGCCGCGTGCGGTCATGGAGCAGATCCTGGACACCGCGGGCAGCTTCCTCTCGGTCAACGACCGTGAGGTCAAGAAGGTGCCGCTGCTGCGCGGCAAGTCGGTGTTCAACCTGTTCTTCGAGAACAGCACCCGCACCCGCACCACCTTCGAGATCGCCGCCAAGCGCCTGTCGGCCGACGTCATCAACCTGGACATCGCGCGCAGCTCCACGGCCAAGGGCGAGACGCTGCTGGACACGGTGGCCAACCTCAGCGCCATGCACGCCGACATGTTCGTCGTGCGCCACAGCGAGAGCGGCGCGCCCCACCTGATCGCCCAGCATTGCGCGCCGCACGTGCACGTTGTCAACGCCGGCGACGGCCGCCACGCCCACCCGACTCAAGGGCTGCTGGACATGTACACGATCCGGCACTTCAAGAAAGACTTCCGCAACCTGACCGTATCCATAGTCGGCGACATCGTTCACTCGCGCGTCGCTCGCAGCGACATCCACGCGCTCAACATCCTGGGCGTACCGGAGATCCGCGCGGTGGGCCCCAAGACCCTGGTCCCCGGCGACCTGCGCGACATGGGCGTGCGCGTCTGCCACGACATGGCCGAAGGTGTGAAGGACGCCGACGTCATCATCATGCTGCGCCTGCAGAACGAGCGCATGAACGGCGGCATGCTGCCCAGCAGCGGCGAGTTCTTCAAGCACTTCGGCCTGACGCCCGACAAGTTGCGCCTGGCCAAGCCCGACGCCATCGTCATGCACCCGGGGCCGATCAACCGCGGCGTCGAGATCGCGTCCGAAGTGGCCGACGGCAAGAGCAGCGTCATCCTGCCGCAGGTCACCTTCGGCATCGCGGTGCGCATGGCCGTCATGGCCATCCTGGCTGGCAACGAGGCATGAGCATGAAGATCCTGATCAAAGGCGGCCGGCTGATCGACCCGGCATCCAGTCTCGACCGCATCGGCGACGTCGCCATCGCCAATGGCCGTATCGTGCACCTGGGGGATGTGGGCGACTTCGTTGCCGACCGCACCGTGGACGCGAGCGGCCTCATCGTCGCGCCCGGCCTCGTCGACCTGTGCGCCCGGCTGCGCGAGCCCGGCCACGAGCATGAAGGCCTGCTCGAAAGCGAACTCGCCGCAGCGGCCGCTGGTGGCGTGACCAGCCTGGTCTGCCCGCCCGACACCGACCCGGTGCTGGACGAGCCCGGCCTGGTGGAGATGCTGAAGTTCCGCGCCCGCAAGCTCAGTCGCTGCCGCCTGTTCCCACTTGGCGCGCTGACGCGCCAGTTGAACGGCACGGCACTCACCGAGATGGCCGAGCTGACCGAGGCTGGCTGCATCGGCTTCTCGCAGGCCGAGGTGCCGATCAAGGACACGCTGGTGCTGAGCCGCGCGCTTCAATACGCCGCCACCTATGGCTACACGGTCTGGCTGCGCCCGCAGGACGCCTATCTCGGCGGTGGCGTCGCGGCCAGCGGTTCGGTCGCGACGCGGCTGGGACTGTCCGGCGTGCCCGTCAGCGCCGAGACAGTGGCGCTGCACACCATTTTTGAATTGGTACGCGCCACGGGCGCCCGGGTGCATGTCTGCCGCCTGTCCAGCGCCGCCGGCGTCGAGCTGGTGCGCGCGGCCAAGCGCGAGGGCCTGCCTGTCACGGCGGATGTGTCCATCAATTCGCTGCACCTCAGTGACGTCGACATCGGCTACTTCGATTCGGCCATGCGCCTGACGCCGCCGCTGCGCCAGGGCCGTGACCGCGATGCGCTGCGCGCGGGCCTCGCCGATGGAGCGATTGACGCGCTGGTGTCCGACCACATGCCCGTGACGACCGACGAGAAGGCTGTGCCCTTTGCCGAGGCCACGCCGGGCGCGACGGGCCTGGAGCTGCTGCTGAGCCTGGCGCTGCGCTGGGCCCAGGATTCCAAGCTGCCGCTGCAGCGTGCGCTGGCTGTCGTGACGGCCGAACCGGTGCGGGTGCTGGGCAGCGCACTCGGCTCTTTGTCCGCCAGCGCCGGTCGCCTGGTGGAAGGTGGCGTCGCCGATGTCTGCGTGTTCGACGCGGCGGCGAGCTGGTCCGTCACGCCCGACGCCCTGGCCAGCCAGGGCAAGCACACGCCGTTTGCCTTCGCCTCCAGCGGTTTCGAGCTGCCCGCGCGCGTGCGTTGCACCCTTGTCGCCGGCCACGTCGCCTACGAAGGATGACGGCCCCCACGCGCGCTTCGCACGCTGCCCCCCGAGGGGGTGCAGCCTCCCTAGGGGCGGCCCGGCGGGAGGCTGAATGAGATCCCTGATCGCCACCTGGCGCCTCACGCGCCTTGTGCCGCATGTGCTGCACGGCCTGTGGATCGTCAAGCGCCGCTTCGAGCTGCTGACGGCGTCCGAGCGGCATGGGCTGATCCAGTGGTGGTCGCTCAAGACGCTGCGCATCCTCGGCATCGCGCTGAAGTCTCAGGGCCAGGCCTTGCCGACGGGTCATCTCATGGTGGCCAACCACATCTCCTGGCTGGACATCGCCGGCGTCCACGCGGTGCTGCCGCAGGCGCGCTTCGTGTCCAAGGCGGACGTGAGGCACTGGCCGGTGGTCGGCGCCCTCGTCGAAGGCGCCGGCACGCTCTTCATCGAGCGCGCCAGCAAGCGCGATGCGCTGCGTGTCGTGCACCAGACGGCCGCAGCCCTGCAGGCGGGCGACTGTGTCGCCGTCTTCCCGGAAGGCACCACGGGCGCCGGGCCCGAGATGCTGCCCTTCCACGCCAACCTGCTGCAGGCGGCGGTGTCGGTCGATGCCCCGGTGCTGCCCGTCGTGCTGCGGTGGCACGAGCCCGGCGAGCGCTTCAGCTCGTCGGCGCGCTTCATCGGCGACACGACGTTGGTTGAGAGCCTGTGGCGCATTGCTTCGGCCAAGGGGCTGGGCATTGATGTGCAGATCCTGCCCAGCGTGATGGCGACCGGCCAGGACCGTCGCGCCCTTGGTGCGATGCTGCGCGGCGTGATCAGCGCGAAGCTGGGCTGAGCCAGGCCAGGCCGGCCGACGTATTGCCACGGGGCCGGTATTCCAGGCCGACAACGCCTTGCCAGCCACGCGCGTTCAGCAGGGCCAGCTCCGCTGCGAATTCACCGGCCTCGGGCTCATGCCGCCCGGCAACGCCGGCGACCTGCACATGGCCCAGCACGCCGAGGTCCAGCGCGCGCGCCAGATGTGTCAGTGATTCACCTTCAGCGACGCGGCAATGGTAGAGGTCGAGTTGCAGTTGCACGCGTGGCGTGTCCAGCGCCGCCAGCAGCTCCAGCGCCTGGGCCTGGCGATGCAGGAAATAGCCGGGCATGTCGCGGCGGTTGATGGGCTCGACGACCAGGGGCAGGGGGGACTGCTCGGCGGCCCAGCCGAGGTTGGCCAGCCAGGTCGAGCGGTGCTCGGGCGTGTCCTCGGCCAAGCCTGACAGCAGATGCACGCGGGCCGCGCCAAGGCGGTCGGCCAAGTCCAGGCCGCGCAGCGTCGCGTCGCGAAACTCGGCCTCGCGGCCGGGCAGGGCGGTGAAGCCGCGCTCGCCGACGGCCCAGTCGCCGGCAGGGGCGTTGATGAGGACGACCTTCAGCCCCGCCAGCGCGGCCGTCAGCGGTGGGCGGTCATGCAGATGCGGCTGCTGCAGCTCGACGGCGGCAAAGCCGTCGGCCCGTGCCACCGCCGGCCGGTCGAGATAGGCGTGCTCGGTATAGAGCCAATCGAGATTGGCTGCGAAGCGTGGCGGGATCACTGCGACTCCGCTACCAGGGCGGCGTCATGGCTGGCGATCACTTTGGCTGAGGAGGGCAGGGTGATCTCGGGCATGGAGAACGGGCCTGCGCAGGGAGAATCCCGCGTCACTTGTAAAGAATTGCTGATGATAGAAGCCCGACCGTTGATCGTCCGTCTGCGCAACTTCGTTGGCGACACGGTTTTGAGCATTCCGGCGCTGCGGCTGCTGCAAAGCCACGGCTATCGCCTTGAACTGGTCGGCAAGAGCTGGGCACGCGGGTTGTTGGAGACGGAAGGCTGGCGCGTCCATGTGCGGCCCGAGAGGCTCGGCGAGCGCGTGGCGCAGTTGCGCGCGCTGCGGCGGCAGCTGCGTGCGCAAGACCCCGGATTCGACCGGCGCTCCAATACGCTGCTCTTTCCCTACGCGTTTTCAGCGGCGCTGGACGCGCGACTGGCCGGCCTGCGCGCCGAGGGCCATGCGGTGGAGGGGCGCACCTGGCTGATGCGCCGTGGTCACCCGCGGCGCCCGGGGCGGCACACGCTGGTCGAATACTGGGAACTGGCCTGCGACTTCCTCGGCATCGACGAGCCGCCTCCGCCGGTCATCGGCCTGCAGGTCAGCGAGGCCCAGCGGGAGCGGGCCGCCGCTCTGCTGGCGGGGCAAGGCATCGCGCCGGGGCGCTACGTGATGATCTGCCCGTTCGCCAACGGGAAAACCGAGTTCCTGGACCGCACCTGGCCGGCCTTCCCGGAATTCGTGCGCCGCCTGGATGCGGCGGGGCGCCGCATCGTGATGGTGCCGGGACCGACCGAACTGGAGGGGGCCCGCCAGCTCTACCCCGACGTGGTGCGGTTCGAAGGCGTGGGCCTGGGCATCTACGCCGCGTTGCTGCAGATGGCCGGCATCGTCGTCTCCAACGACACCGGGCCGGGCCACATCGCCGCCGGCGTCGGCGCACGGCTGCTCACCCCCTGGG
>NZ_JBFUMO010000409.1:0-5361 GCF_054049355.1 Roseateles sp. P5_E11
GTCCAGGCCCTGGCCCGCATGATCCGCACGCTGAAGAGCCAGGGCTTCACCATCGTCATGGTGGAGCAGAACTTCCGCTTCGCCGCGCCCCTGGCCGACCATTTTCTAGTCATCGAGCACGGCGAAGTCGTGCTGTCCTTCCCCGCAGCCGACCTGCCGGCCCACCAGGCCCAGATGGACGAGCTGCTCAGCGTTTGAATCCAAACAACCCACCGGAGACAACCATGAAAAAGACCCTCATTGCCGCCGCGCTCGCCACCTGCGGCTTTACCGCCCAGGCCCAGATCTCGGGCGACGTCATCAAGATCGGTTTCCTGACCGACATGTCCAGCGTCTATGCCGACATCGACGGTGCCGGCGGTGTCGAGGCGATCAAGATGGCCATCGCCGACCTCAAGGGTGTGGCCGCGGGCAAGAAGGTCGAGCTGATCTTTGCCGACCACCAGAACAAGGCCGACGTCGCCTCCGCCAAGGCGCGCGAGTGGATGGACACGCAAGGGCTCGACCTGCTGGTGGGCGGCACCAACTCGGGCGTCAACCTGGCCATTGCCACCGTAGCCGCCGAGAAGAAGAAGCCCTTCATCTCCATCGGCGCCGGCAGCTCGGCCCTGACGAATGCCAATTGCACGCCCTACACCATCCACTACGCCTACGACACCGTGGCCCTGGCCAACGGCACGGGCGCCGCGGTGACCAAGGCCGGCGGCAAAACCTGGTTCTTCCTGACCGCCGACTACGCCTTCGGCGCGGCCCTGCAGGCCGACACGGCCGCCGTCGTGCAGAAGAGCGGCGGCACGGTCAAGGGCAGCGTCAAGCACCCGCTGAACGCCAACGACTTCTCCAGCTTCCTGCTGCAGGCACAGGGCTCCGGCGCGCAGATCCTCGGCCTGGCCAACGCGGGTGGCGACACCATCAACACGATCAAGGCCGCCAACGAGTTCGGCATCACCAAGGGTATGAAGCTCGCCGGCCTGCTGATGTTCATCAACGACGTGCACTCGCTGGGCCTGAAGACGACCGAGGGCATGTACCTGACCGACTCCTGGTACTGGAATCAGAGCCCCGAGGCACGCGCCTGGAGCCGCCGCTTCTTCGACAAGATGAAGCGCATGCCCTCGTCGCTGCAGGCCGCGGACTACTCGGCCGTGACCCACTACCTGAAGGCCGTCGACGCCACCAAGACCGACGACGCCGACAAGGTCATGGCCAAGATGAAGGACACGCCGATCAACGACTTCTACACCAAGGGCACCATCCGCAAGGAAGAYGGCCGCGGCATCCACGACATGTTCCTGATGCAGGTCAAGTCGGTGAAGGAATCGACCGAGCCCTGGGACTACTACAAGGTCGTGACGCGCATCCCGGGCGACGAGGCTTTCACCAAGCTCGCGGACAGCAAGTGCCCGCTGGTGAAGAAGTGAACGTGAACCCCTCGCCCAGCCCCGCGCTGCTGGACGCGCGCGTTTCTGGTCGGTCCCCCGAGGGGACGCCGATCGATGCCGGCGAGAGCCGGCATCGACATCGGCCCTGGCCGCCCTTGGGAGCGGCCCGGCGGGCGTCCAGGGTCTGAACACGATTGCCATGACAGAAATCTTCGGTATTCCGCTGCCGGCCCTCTTGGGCCAGCTGCTGCTCGGCCTGGTTAACGGCTCGTTCTACGCGATGCTGTCCCTGGGCCTGGCGGTCATCTTCGGCATGCTCAACATCATCAACTTCGCCCACGGGGCGCTGTACATGATGGGGGCTTTCTTCGCCTGGATGGGGCTGGAATACCTGGGGCTGAACTACTGGCTCATGCTCGGTCTCGCGCCGCTCGCGGTCGGCCTCATCGGCATCGTCATTGAACGCACGATGCTGCAGTGGCTCTACAAGCTGGACCACCTCTACGGCCTGCTGCTGACCTTCGGCATCACCCTCGTCATCGAGGGCGTGTTCCGCAGCGTCTACGGTGTGTCGGGCCAGCCTTATCAGGTGCCCGACGCGCTGCAGGGCGCCACCAACCTGGGCTTCATGATCCTGCCCAACTACCGGGCCTGGGTCGTCGTCGCGTCGCTGATCGTGTGCTTCGCGGTGTGGGCGCTGATCGAGAAGACGTCGCTGGGCGCCAAGCTGCGCGCCGGCACCGAGAACCCCAAGCTCGTGCAGGCGTTCGGCATCAATGTGCCGCTGATGGTCACGCTGACCTATGCCGGTGGCGTGGCCCTCGCGGCATTCGCGGGCGTGCTGGCTGCGCCCATCCTGCAGGTGTCGGCGCTGATGGGCACCAACCTCATCATCGTGGTGTTCGCGGTGGTGGTGATCGGCGGCATGGGCTCCATCCTCGGCTCCATCCTGACCGGGCTTGGRTTGGGCATCGTTGAAGGGCTGACCAAGGTCTTCTATCCCGAGGCGTCCAACACGGTGGTGTTCGTCGTCATGGCCATCGTGCTGCTCGTTCGCCCGGCCGGCCTGTTCGGCAAAGAAAAATGAACAAGAAAGTCCTCGGCTACGCCGCGCTCTTCGTCGCTATCGCACTGCTGCCAGCGTTCGGCGTCTACCCCGTCTTCGTGATGAAGGTGCTCTGCTACGCGCTGTTCGCCTGCGCCTTCAACCTGCTCGTCGGCTTCACGGGCCTGCTGTCCTTTGGCCATGCGGCCTTCCTGGGCACCGCGGCCTATGTGACCGGCCATGCGCTCAAGGTCTGGGGCCTGCCGACGCCGGTGGGCATCCTCGTCGGCATGGCGGGCGCGGCCGGTGTGGGCCTGCTGTTCGGTCTGCTGGCCATCCGCCGCTCGGGCATCTATTTCTCGATGATCACGCTGGCCCTGGCGCAGATGCTGTACTTCTTCTTCCTGCAGACCCCCTTCACCGGCGGGGAAGACGGCCTGCAGTCGGTGCCGCGCGGCAGCTTCCTGGGCCTGCACCTGGAAAACGACCTGGTGCTGTTCTACGTCGTTCTGGCCATCTTCATCGCCGCCTTCTGGCTGATCTACCGCATCGTCCACTCGCCGTTCGGCCAGGTGCTGACGTCCATCCGCGAGAACGAGGCCCGCGCCACGTCGCTGGGCTACGACACCGGCCACTTCAAGCTGCTGGCCTTCGTGCTATCGGCCGCGCTGGCTGGCCTGGCCGGTTCCACCAAGACGCTGGTGCTGGGCTTCGCCACGCTGACCGACGCGATCTGGACCACCTCAGGCCTCGTCATCCTGATGACGCTGGTGGGCGGCATGGGCACGCTGGTCGGCCCCATGGTGGGGGCGCTGGTCATCATCGCGCTGGAGAACAAGATCGGCGACTTCGGCAATTGGCTGGGCGAGCTGACCGGCGTGGCCTGGTTCAACAGCCTGGGCGAATCTGTCAGCCTCGTCACCGGGCTGATCTTCATCGTCTGCGTGCTGGCCTTCAGGCGCGGACTGGTGGGCGAGGCGATGGCGCTGCTGGAGCGCAAGCCGAAACAACCCGCTTCCTGAACACCAGCACATTGCCCGCCATCACCAGCACCAGCCCGGCGAGCGCCGGCGCCGTCCACTCGTAGCCCTCCACCCAGGCCGACACGTTCAGCGCGACGACCGGGAACAGCACCGTGCTGTAGGCGGCCCGCTCGGGACCGAGGCGGCCCACCAGCGTCAGGTAGGCCGTGAAGCCGATGACCGAACCCGGGATAGCCAGGTACAGCAGCGCGCCGAGGTAGCGGGTGCTCGCGTCGAACGCGAAAGGCACGCCGGCCAACAGCGCATAGCCCGTCAGGATCGCCGTGCCCACCGCCATGCCCCAGGCGTTGGTCTGCACCGGTTTCAGGCCCTGCTGCTGCAGCGCGGCCGACAGCAGGTTGCCGGTCGAGAAGCACAGCGTGCCACCCAGCGCCCAGGCCAGGCCGGCCAGGCTGGCGTGGCCACCACGGATCTCGGGCCAGAACAGCAGCACCAGCCCCGTCAGGCCGAGCGAGCCACCCGCCAGGACCTGGGGCACGATGGCGCGGCCATGAACAAGACGCGCCAGCAGCGCGTTCCACAGCGCCGCGCTGGAAAACACGACCGCCACCAGGCCGCTGGCCAGCGTCTGGCTGGCGTTCAGGAAACAGACGAAGTTCAGGCAGAACAGACACAGTCCCTGGGCGAGCACCCAAGTGAGCGCCCGCCCACGCGGCACGACGAGCTGGCGCCGCCAGGCCAGCCAGGCGAACAGCACCAGGGCCGCGAGGCCGAAGCGGTAGGCGATGGACAGCGCAATCGGCACGGGGCCCAGTTGCCACTTCAGGGCGATCCAGGTCGTACCCCAGATCAGCACGACGAGCAGGTAGAGGAAGGCATTCATGCCCGCCATCGTGGCGCCGCGGGCGGCCGTGCGATTGCATATTCCTGCGCATCGTCGGCCTCAGGCCGGCACGGGGAAGGGCTTAGCACCTAGCATCGCTGCATGCTCGACCTGACCGCCGGCGCCACGGCCCACCAGCCCGTCTTCGACGTGCTGGGCCGCTCCAGCGCGCGCCGGGAACGTGAGCTGACGCTCGCCGACGACCTGCGCCTGGTGCAGTGGTGCAACGACGGCGGGCGCATGGACTACCAGCGGCCCGGCCACCACACCCTGTCGGTCTATCTGCAGGGCGGACACGACACCCACCTCATCGAGACACCCCGCGAGACCGGCTCGCCCGGCTGCCACTGCATCCTGCCAGCCGAGCACGAGTCGCGCTGGAACGTGGCCGGGCCGCTGCGCTTCGTCCACCTCTACCTGTCGGACGACGCCTGGGCCGACCGCATCGTCCGCCTGCTGGACGCCGAGCCCCGCGCCATCACGCTGGAGCAGCGCATCTTTGGCGAGGACGCCACACTTGCCGCCTGGGCCCAGGGCGTTGCCAGGTACGACTGGCAGGACCCCGCCGAGCGCCTGCGCATCGATGCGCTGAGCCAGGCCGCGCTGGATCACCTCGTGCTGCAGGCCGCCCGGCCGCGGCTGCGTGAGCGAGCCGAACGCTCGCCGGGTGGCTTGTCCGGGGCGGCGCGGCGTCGGGTGCTGGACTTCGTTGATGCCCACCTCGACAGCGCCGAGTTGAGCCTGCCCCGGCTGGCCGCCCAGGTCCACCTGTCCGAATTCCATTTCGCCCGCATGTTCCGCGTCTCCATGGGCTGCAGCGTGCACGACTGGGTCGCCGCCCGCCGCCTGGACCGCGCCCGCACGTTGCTGCGCGACACCGCCCTGCCCCTGGCCGACGTCGCCGCCGCCTGCGGCTATGCCGGCGCCAGCCATTTGACCCGCCACGTCAATGGCGCCCTGGGCGCGACGCCGGGCCAGTACCGGCGCACCATGGGCTTGCGCTGACTGCTGCCAGTACGCCGTCAGCATTCACTGGCGAGTTAGGGGGAGCGTCCGGCGGCGACATGG
>NZ_JBFUMO010000410.1:0-5344 GCF_054049355.1 Roseateles sp. P5_E11
CCAAGGACCCGCGCGTCGCTCAGGTCATGGCCGGCCTGGCCGCTGAGCACGAGGTGGTGCTGATCGCGCGTGCCGACGGCACGCTGGCAGCGGACGTGCGCCCGCTGGTGCGCCTGTCCATCACCGTCATCGCCGAGAGCAATGGCCGCCGCGAGGTCGGCTCGGGCGGCGGCGGGGGGCGTTTCGGCCTGGCCTATTTCACCGACGAGATGATCGCCAGCTATGTCGAGCAGGCCGTGCACGCGGCGCTGACGAATCTGGAAAGCCGCCCGGCACCGGCCGGCGAGATGGTCGTCGTCGTCGGCCCCGGCTGGCCCGGCGTGCTGCTGCACGAAGCCGTCGGCCACGGCCTGGAGGGCGACTTCAACCGCAAGGGCTCCAGCGCCTTCGCCGGCCGCATCGGCCAGCGCGTCGCGTCCAAGGGCGTCACGGTGCTGGACGACGGCACCATCCCCGACCGCCGCGGCTCGCTGAACGTCGACGACGAAGGCTGCGCCAGCCAGCGCAATGTGCTGATCGAGGACGGCATCCTGAAGGGCTATATCCAGGACGCGATGAACGCGCGCCTGATGAAGGTTGCACCGACCGGCAACGGCCGCCGCGAAAGCTATGCCCATGTGCCGATGCCGCGCATGACCAACACCTACATGCTGGGCGGCAAGGACGATCCCAAGGAGATCGTCGCGTCGATCAAGAAGGGCCTGTACGCCACCAACTTCGGCGGCGGCCAGGTCGACATCACCAGCGGCAAGTTCGTGTTCTCGGCCAGCGAGGCCTACTGGGTCGAGAACGGCAAGATCCAGTACCCGGTCAAGGGTGCCACCATCATTGGCAACGGCCCGGACGCGYTGACCCGCGTCASCATGATSGGCAATGACATGGCGCTGGACACCGGTGTGGGCGTCTGCGGCAAGGAAGGGCAGAGCGTGCCGGTGGGGGTCGGGCAGCCGACGTTGCGCATCGAGGGGTTGACGGTGGGTGGTACGGCTTGAAAGCTTGCCTTGGCGTCTCGCGAAAGCCCACGTTCGTCGCCGTGCTAGATTCCGCTCCCATGTCCCGCGCTGCTTACTTTAGCTTTTGGTTTTTTCCCCGCCCCGGCGGTGGAGAGTCCTGAGCGCGCGCGCTGAACCCAGACTCCCTACAAACCGCCGGGCCCGCAAAGCCCGGCGGTTTTTTGTTTTGTCTCCGGCCGGCGCGTTGCGCCTTAACTTTGCTCCGCAAAGTTAGCCTGCAACGCAACGGCAAGCCATTGTCAGAAAGGCTGATCCGATGAACGCCAAAGTCTCTTCCGTCGAACCCGAAGCCCAGCGCTGGTACTCCCAGGACGACAAGACCAGTGCCACCGACGACGAGCGCATCGTCGACGTCACGCCGCTGCCGCCGCCGGAACATCTGATCCGTTTCTTCCCCATCCGCGGCACGGCGATGGAGAACCTGATCGGCCAGACCCGCCAGCGCATCCGCAAGATCATGAGCGGCGAGGACGACCGGCTGCTCGTCGTCATCGGCCCCTGCTCCATCCACGACCCGACGGCCGCCATCGAGTACGCCCGCAAGCTCAAGGAGCAGCGCGAGAAGTACGCTGGCACGCTGGAGATCGTCATGCGCGTCTACTTCGAGAAGCCGCGTACGACGGTGGGCTGGAAGGGCCTGATCAACGACCCCTACCTGGACGAGAGCTACCGCATCGACGAGGGCCTGCGCATCGCCCGCCAGCTGCTGCTGGAGATCAACCGCCTGGGCGTGCCGGCCGGCAGCGAGTTCCTTGACGTCATCTCGCCGCAGTACATCGGCGACTTGATCGCCTGGGGCGCCATCGGTGCGCGCACGACCGAAAGCCAGGTGCACCGCGAGCTGGCCTCGGGCCTGTCGGCGCCCATTGGCTTCAAGAACGGCACCGACGGCAACATCAAGATCGCCACCGACGCCATCCAGGCGGCGGCGCGCGGCCACCATTTCCTGTCGGTGCACAAGAACGGCCAGGTCGCCATCGTCGAGACGCGCGGCAACGCCGACTGCCACGTCATCCTGCGCGGCGRCAAGGCGCCCAACTACGACGCCAAGAGTGTCGCCGAGGCCTGCGCTGACCTGGCCAAGTCCAAGCTGCCGCAGCGCCTGATGGTGGACTGTTCGCACGCCAACTCCAGCAAGCAGCACCAGCGCCAGCTGGACGTGGCGCGCGACATTGCCGGCCAGATGCGTGAGGGCGGCAAGAGCATCTTCGGCGTCATGGTGGAAAGCCACCTGCATGACGGCGCCCAGAAGTTCACGCCCGGCAAGGACGACCCGGCCGCACTCGAATACGGCAAGAGCATCACCGATGCCTGCCTGGGCTGGGACGACTCCCTGGCCGTGCTGGACGTGCTGTCCGAGGCGGTTCGCGCGACACGGGCCTGATCGCACTGGCGCTTGAGTGCGGGCCCCCGAATCAAGGGGTAAATCAAGGGGTCGGGGGCGCGGCCCGGCGCGCCCGGGAGTAGCCTGAGCCTTTGGGCATCCTGAGGATCAGCACCATGCGACATCTACTGCTTGCGGCCGCTTTCTCTGCCCTGCTCGCCGCCCCCGCGCAGGCGGTGGTGGTCATTGGGTTCGAAGGCGTGAACGCCACTTATCCAAGCACCAGCTACGCCGACATCCTGAGCTTTTACAGCGGCGGCACCAGCAGCCAGGGCACGACGGGCGCCAATCTGGGCGCGACCTTCGCGAGCAACGCGGTGGCGGTTTGCCTGAATGCGCTGGGCGGAAGCTGCTCGAATGCCTCGCGCGGCGGCCTGTCGGTGACCTCGTCGCAGGGCGGTATGGGCATCGGCAGTGGCACCTCAACGTATTTCGACTTTCCCAGCGGCTTCAGCTTCGCGATCGGCTTCAGCTACGCGGTGGCGCCTGGCTCGGTGGCAACTATTTCTGCCTACAGCGGCCTGGGCGGCAACGGTGCACTGTTGGCGCCGCCGCTGGTGCTGCTGCCGGGCTCGGCAGGTTGCGCGGCCTACAACGCCAGCCGGTGCCCCTTCGGGCCGGGCGGGTACTCCTTCTCGGGCGTGGCGAAGTCGGTGGTGTTTACCGGGCAGCCGGGCAAGGTGGTGTGGGACGACCTGACCCTGGGCGCCAACGACCCGCAGTCTCCCGTGCCGGAGCCCGCAGCCTGGCTGAGCTTGATGCTCGGCCTTGCATCGCTGACTGTCCTGGGGCGGCGCCAAGCCCTGCCCCGGCCGCGTGACTGAGCGCGGGTCCTCCAGCAGTCGTCCTCGACCCGGATCGTCGGTCCACTGACACAATCCGGGCCATGCAAGCCCGGATCACCGTCATCTTCGCCACCGGCGCGCGGGTCGACATCCAGCTCGACGGCACCGAGGTGCTGGGCTTCGAGGCCGCCCGCCGCTGGCTGGACGAGAACTTCGTCCGCCTGGAGTGCGAGCCCCTGCGAGGCTCGGGCAAGGTGCTGCTGGCCGACAAGCTGGTGGGCGTCGCGCTGGCCGCAGGGCCGGCTGCGTTTGCCGATGCCGCCTGGGCGCTGGACTACGCCCGCGCGGCGGCCGGTTCGCTGTCCAAGGCGCTGATCAAAGTCGACGTGCCACGGCTTGCAGTTTCCTACTGACGCCCCCACTTGAACTCCTGCCGCGCGGCCCGACCTGAGGCCGCGTTTTGTTTTGATGGACACCTCACCATGACCAAGCAAACCCACGCCTTCCAGGCCGAAGTCAAGCAGATCCTGCACCTCGTCACGCATTCGCTGTACTCCAACAAGGAGATCTTCCTGCGTGAGCTGGTGAGCAACGCCAGCGACGCCTGCGACAAGCTGCGCTTCGAGGCGCTGGACAACGTGGCGCTCTGGGAAGACCAGACCAGCCTGGAGGTGCGCGTCAGCTTCGACGAGGAAGCCAAGACGCTGACCATCAGCGACAACGGCATCGGCATGAGCGCCGACGAGGCCGCCTCCCACCTGGGCACCATCGCCAAGAGCGGTACGCGCGAGTTCATGGCCAAGCTCGAAGGCGACCAGAAGAAGGACGCCCAGCTCATTGGCCAGTTCGGCGTGGGCTTCTATTCCGGCTTCATCGTCGCCGACCGCATCACCGTCGAGACCCGCCGCGCCGGTCTGCCGGTGGACCAGGCCGTGCGCTGGAGCAGCGAAGGCACCGGCGAGTACGAGCTGGAGACCATCACCAAGGCTGGCCGCGGCACCGACGTCATCCTGCACCTGCGCGACGGCGAGGAAGAGTTCCTGAAGACCTGGCGCGTCAAGTCGACCATCAGCAAGTACAGCGACCACATTTCGCTCCCCATCCTGATGAAGAAGGAAGAGTGGGACGCGGACAACGCCAAGCAGGTCGTGCTCGACGAATGGGAGCCGGTCAACAAGGCGTCTGCCCTGTGGAGCCGCAGCAAGAGCGAGGTCACGCAAGAACAATACGAAGAGTTCTACAAGCAGATCAGCCACGACAGCGAGGCGCCGCTGGCCTACACGCACAACCGCGTCGAAGGCCGCAGCGAGTACACCCAGCTGCTCTACATCCCGCAGAAGGCACCCTTCGACCTGTGGAACCGCGACAAACGCGGCGGTGTGAAGCTGTACGTGAAGCGCGTCTTCATCATGGACGACGCCGAGGCGCTGATGCCGGTCTACCTGCGCTTCGTCAAGGGCGTGATCGACTCGGCCGATCTGCCGCTGAACGTCAGCCGTGAGCTGCTGCAGGAAAGCCGCGACGTGAAGGCCATCCGCGAGGGCTCCACCAAGCGCGTGCTGGGCATGCTGGAAAGCCTGGCCAACAGCGAAGAGCAGGCCGACAAGGACAAGTACGCCGCCTTCTGGAAGGACTTCGGCCAGGTGCTCAAGGAAGGCATCGGCGAAGACCACCAGAACCAGGAACGCCTGGCCAAGCTGTTCCGCTTTGCCTCGACGCATGCCGACGCGAACGTCAGCCTGGCCGACTATGTGTCGCGCCTGAAGGACGGCCAGGACGTCATCTACTACATCACCGCCGATTCGCTCGCTGCTGCCAAGCACAGCCCGCAGCTGGAAATCTTCCGCAAGAAGGGCATCGAGGTGCTGCTGCTGGTGGACCGCGTCGACGAGTGGATGCTCAGCCACCTCTACGAATTCGAAGGCAAGACGCTGCAGTCCGTCGCCAAGGGCGCCGTGGACCTGGGCAAGCTGCTGGACGAGGACGAGAAGAAGAAGGCCGACGAGACGGCAGAGAGCCTGAAGCCGCTGCTGGACAAGCTGAAAGAAGCGCTGAAGGACCGTGCCAAGGACGTGCGCGTGACAACCCGCCTGGTCGACTCGCCCGCCTGCATCGTCGTGGAAGAGGGCGACATGAGCGGCCATCTGGCGCGCCTGTTGAAG
>NZ_JBFUMO010000411.1:0-5344 GCF_054049355.1 Roseateles sp. P5_E11
ACTCTATGGTGTCAACTATTACCTCCACTACTTGAATGTCGAGGGCCCATTGGCATGGCTCTTCGGTTTGGGTTGGGTGTTCAACTCGAACATCAAAGCGGGCGTGCCAATTGACAATGGGTTTCTTGGAATAGTGGTCAGTTGTGGTCTGGCGGGAATGTCCTTTTGGCTGTACCTTTCGTGGCGTATTTGGGTGGTAATTAATCGAATGGCCGGCGCGGGTGGAGGTGCTTTGGCTGTGCCGCTGGCATCGTTCTATTGCGCGTGGCTGATGATGAGCGTGTTTGGGCTTTATTATGAGCCCTTTATGGTCGCTGTATTGCTCGTCGCTACATTGCCTGCTCAAGAAACCGGCAAATTCCTTTTGCCCAGATATGCCCGCTGAACGTCTTGATTGGATTGACAGGCTGAGAGGGATCGGTATCGTCCTGGTTGTTCTTGGACACAATCCGTGGCTGAAGAATCATCAGCTCCACGCTGCGATTTATTTGTTCCACATGCCGTTGTTCTTTTATTCGGCTGGCCTAGTGCACAAAGAGGTTCCGCTCACAAGGTATMTTCGCAGCCGTCTTCGGGCATTGTTGGTCCCCTATTTCGTTTGTGGTGTATTATTTTCTTTAATAGCTGCGAAATTGGATTGGCGAGCGCTTGTTGCGAACTTGATCGGCGTGATTGCAGGCGTGGGCGACCTCATGCCGCAGCCACACATTTGGTTTCTTCCATGTCTCTTCCTGGTCGGCATCGCTCAACTTGTGACGCTTCGCAACACAAGTGAAATGCGCACGCCGCGTTTACTTGTTATTTTGCTTGTTCTGCTAATTTTCGCACAGACGTCCCGTTATGCCATGCCGGGTATTGAAATCGACCGTGATACCGTCACCTATCGGGCACTCCCTTGGTCCTTAGATCTTGTGCCCGTAGGTTTAGCGTTTTTTGCGTTCGGAATTACAGTTAGGCGACGTTATTTACATCTCGTAGGAAGTTCAGCTCATCACCCCGTATGGATCCTAGTGTTGGCCGCCTTGGTGGCTGCCATCGGTTGGTACGCTTCAGGTCTAGGCTTAATGGTTCTCGATTTGAATCATCGCCTCATTGAGGGCGTTGGCACATTGCCCTTCGCTGTTGTTTGCGTCTTGGTCGTGTCAGGACTATGCGTTCTGATCCGCGGTAAGGCGGGTTCGGCATTGGAGTACATAGGGCAACGATCGCTGGTGATTTTCCTGTTTCACTACTATGTGCAAAGCAGGATTAGCACTCGCATAGATGGGTTCGGTGGTGCGATGGTTGGATTTTCATGTGGGTTGATAGTGCCGCTTGCTCTTGATTTCGCAATTCGAAAATATGCTGTTTTGGAATGGATTTTTTACCCCAAGAAGACCACATAAATAGGGGCAATTAAACCCTGAAAGGGGAATATATGTTTAGCATCAAGTTTGTGCGTCGCTTGGGTATCTTCGCCAGCGGAGTTGCCTTTTCCGTCATCGTGTCCGCGGCGACCGCGGATCCGACGCCCGTGAATGGCAGTTTCATCGTCGACACGCTGCCAAGCCAATGGCTCATCGTGCGGGGGACGAAAGCCACCGCATCGATCACCGTCCGCGATGTCGACGGCCAATTTGCCTACCGTGCCGACAATTTCGTGCTCAATGCGTCGAGCAACCTGCTGACGCTGCCTGCACTCACGCCGGGCTTCTACAGGCTTACCGTCCAGGTGCCCGAAGAGGTGGCGGTCAAGCCGGTCTCCTTTGTGGTCATCCCGGCCACTCGCCCAAAGCTGGACAAGCGTTTCGGCATGGACRCGGGTCTGAGCTGGTACGGCGGCGATGATCAGTCGATAGGCAAGGCCATCGATGCCTTGTCGGCGGCCGGTGTCGGCTCCGTGCGTGACCGACTGCGCTGGTCCCAGGTGCAGCTCACCGCTGCGGTGAACCCGCCGTTGTGGGGGCGATTCTTCAACGTGGCCCGCAGGCTGTCCCTTGCAGGTTTCTCGCAAGTGACGTCGTTCCACGATTCACCGGCCTTTACTCGCTACAGCAGYGACACGGTGACGTCGGGCGACCGCAAGCCGCCACGCGACCTTGCGGCGCTGCAGGCTTTCGGCGCGGCGTTTGCGCGCGACATGGGTCCGTACTTTGACGGGGTCGAATATTGGAATGAGCAGAACACCGATTTCTACCTCGGTACGCCCTGGCAATATGCCTCGCAGTTGAAGGCGTTCTATGCAGGTGTGAAGTCGGCTCGGCCGCAATTGAAGGTGCTGGGTGGAGCGCCGTCCCGCGGGCTCGACGAGTTTTTCAAGGCGACCTACGAGAACAGCGGCGTGGCGTCGCTGGATCTGCGCAACCAGCATTACTACGCCAATCCCGACCAGACGCTGGAGTTCGTTGCGGCCAGCGTCGCTCCAATCGACGCCGCCGGCGGCGCCACGGGTCAGCCGGGCTGGATCACCGAGACCGGCCTGGGCGTGCAGGGTCCGACGGGCACCGCGGGTCCCATCACGGCCGCGACCGAACGGGCGCAAGCGGCTTTCCTCGTGAAGACCTATGCATCCGGGTTCGCTGCGGGCTACGAGCGCGTCTTCTTCTTCTTTTTCCGGGAACTCGTCGAGCAGGGCCGCGCCAACTGGGGCGTGTTGAATGCCGACTTTTCACCGCGCCCGTCCTATGCGGCTCTGGCGGCATTGGTGCGGCACGTGAACGGCAAGCCGTTGGCGGGCTATCGCCACGTGGCGAATTCCGCTTCGTCCGCCGTGTTCTTCGGTGACGGTACTTCCGGTGTCGTCGCGGTGGCCTGGGGTGACGAGGCGGCCTCGGCCAAGTGGCCCGCCGATGCGAAGTTCTGGGACATGTTCGGCCGCCCGCTGAACCGCAGCGAGTTGGGCGGCAGTGAGCCCGTGCTCGTCGCCACGACTTCAACCAGCCTGGTCGGCATCACCAAGCTGCCCGCGGCGGCCGCGTCAGTCGCGGCGCGTGCGACGCTGCGTATCGTCGGCGACATCGAGGCGCCGGGGACCGTTGGCAAGGAGGTCGTGGGTGCTCATGCGCTCGAAGCGGCGACGGTGGCAGGTAGCACCGTTCGCGTCAGCGGTGCCGTGCTGGCGAACTCTTCCATAGTGGCACAGACGCTGAACGTGGATTGCTCGGGCAGCAGCGACATGGTGCCGGTGCAGAGGCAGGTGGCGGTTGGCGTGCGGCCCAATACGTCGACGCCGTTTGCCTGTGAATTCAAGGCCGGCTCGACGGCAGGCGTGCGCGGCTTCATGCGCGCCTCGGTGTCCAGCGGTGGCGTCACGGACGCGCTGGTCGTGCGCACGGTGTCGGTGCCCGACACCAGCGCAGCGGCCTTGGGCGCGAAGTTATCGGCGCCGGTTTGCCTGACCTGGCGTACCCGGTCCGCGCCCATTGTCTCGATGGCGCTGGAGGCGAAGTCCTCGACCGGCAACTCCTGCATGGATGGTTTCATCTCGCGTTCGACGTTGAACATCGCGGGTGACGGCTGGGTGTTCCCGATTGCCGATGTGCCGGCGACCGTCGCATCCACCTTGAACGGGGTTTCGTTCAAGGCAGCCCCGCTTGCCGGCGTGGCCTATCCGCTCAAGCCGCTGATGATGCAGGCCGTGGACAAGGACGGTGCAATCTGGTTGCTGCCACTGGCAACCGAGAAACTGGCGAGCGGCGTAGTCCAGCACACGGCGCTGTTCGCGACGGCGCGGTTGGCGGACTGGTCGACAGTCAAGAAGAGCGCGTTGGCCGCTGGTTCGGTGGCGCAGATGTCGATCGGCTTTGCTGGCGGAGGCGGGACGGCGACCGACAAGACGGCGTTCGTGATTTCGGAGATGCGAGCCCTATAAAGGATGGAGTAGATGCTGGTTGTGAATCTGTCGATGCTGGGCGCGCGCCCGACGGGGCTCGGTGTCTATGCCGAACGCTGTGCGAAGGCGCTGTCGGAGCGGTTTGAGATCTCGGTGGTGGCGGGGCATGGTTTTGTCCCGGATGCGCCGCGGCTGGTTTCGGCTCCCGCCAGCGTGGCGATCGGCGCAAGCCGCGGGGCGGCCATCAAGCGCGCACTGTGGGCGCRCTCGGTGGAGTTGCCCGGCGCCCGGCTGTTGTACTCGCCGACGCACCACGCACTGCCTCGGGCGGCGCGCCAAGTGATCACGATTCACGACCTCATCTGCCTGCGCTTTCCCCAGCAGCATCGGATGCAGTATTGGTACTTCCGGCACCTGCTGCCGCGGGTCTTGAAGCAGTGCGCGGCGGTGTTCACGGTGTCCGAGACCACCCGCCGCGACATTGCCGAGCACTACAAGTTCCCACTGGAACGCATCCATGTGGTGCCCAACGGAGTCGATGCGGCGCGGTTCGCGCCAGCATCGTCTGACGTCTTGCCAGCTGCTGCCCCGCCGTATTTGCTGATGGTTGGTGCACGGTATCCGCACAAGAACGTGCAGGAGGTGCTCTCCGAGTGCGCCGCGTGGTCCGACGAGTACAGGCTGGTGGTGGCGTCCTGCGGTGGCGACTACCGCAAGGCGCTCGAATCTCAKGCCGAAAGCCTCGGCCTGCGGGACCGCATCGAGTTCCTGGACTACGTGGATGACGCCCGGCTGCGCCAGCTGTATCAAGGTGCTGCCGCTTTGCTCTATCCGTCCTTTTGGGAGGGATTTGGCATCCCGCCCCTGGAGGCCCTTGCCAGCGGCACCCACGTCATCGCGGCTGACATCCCGGTGCTTCGCGAGGTGCTGGGCGATGCGGCCCAGTTCGTGCAGCTGGGATCTTCGGCATCGTGGCAGGCGGCCTTTGCGGGTCTAAAAGATGCATGTGCTGGTGCAGCACGCAAGCGCGCGGCAGCAGCCATCCTCGAGACGTTCACGTGGGAACGCTCGGCCGAGGCGTTGCAGTCGGCCTTGCTGTACGTCGATGCCACGCTGCAGCTCAAGCAGCGTCGTTGAGTTCAGAACCTGAGTTGGAGAAGATGCCTTGTCGAAGTTGTCTGCCTTGATCGTCAATTACGCGACGCCCCGCCTGGTGCTGAAGTGCGTCGCCTCGATGCAGCAATACGGTGTCATCGAGCGGGATGCCGACGTGATCGTGGTGGACAACGCGTCCCCGGACGATTCCCTGTCGGTGCTCCGCGCCCAGCTGCCGCCTGGTGTCCGCTTCATCGCTTCCGACCGCAATGGCGGGTTCTCRGCGGGCATCAACACCGGATTGGCCGAGGTTGATTCCGAATATCTGCTGGTGCTGAACCCCGACACCTATTTCGTCGACCAGTCGATCCAGAAGGCGCTGGAGCTCCTGGACACGCAGCCCAAGGTCGGGCTGATCGGCTTGGACCTGGTGAACCC
>NZ_JBFUMO010000412.1:0-5331 GCF_054049355.1 Roseateles sp. P5_E11
GTGCAGCAGGGCCAGGTCCAGCGAGCTGTCCGCGTGGGCCACCCAGGCCCAGGCGACGCCATAGATGCGCGGCAGGCCCTGCAGCGGTTCGTCGGCCAGCCGGGGCAGGCGCTGGAAGTAGCTGCGCGGCAGGTCGTGCAGCACCTCGTCGAGCTGCTGCTGCACGATGCGGGCGTTGTCCAGCAGCCAGGCGTGGGCGGGGTCGATGTCGGCCTGCAGGCCTTCCTCGGACAGCACGCTCAGGGCGGCGGCCCAGACCTGCAGATTGCTGCGCAGCCGCGGCGAGAAGGGGCGGGGCTGCTGGCGCGGATCGTCCACCCGCTGGGCCGCGGCCAGGCTGCGGCCATGTTCGGCAAAGCGGTCGGCACCGAACTGCACGGCTCGCACCGGGGCAGCGGCCGCTTCGGCGCCGCCGGCGAGGCGCAGGAATGCTTGTGCAGCGCCGGTGGGCGTCAGGTCATGCGGCGGGTGTTGCGGCGGTGCGGACATGCTCCGACTTTGGGTGCCGGCGCGCCGCCGGCACAGCAGCATGCGTCGCGTGTCTCTGTCAGCGCAGTCCTACATCTCCCCCATGAAAAACGTGGGTTCTGCCGCATCGTGGAAAGGCAGCAGCTTTTGTCAGCTCGGACAGGCCGTTTTGGGCGGCCTTGACCCTGGCCAGCTCAGGCTTCGCTGCGCAGGCGCGAGGCCAGCTCGACGTAGGCCGGTTCGACGGGCATGGGCCTCGCGTCCGCCAGGTGCGCCCGCAGCACGCGCCTGAGCGTCTCGGGCTGCGGCGTCAACGGCCCGGCGAAGCGGATGTGCTCGCCGTCGGCGATGAGCAGCGTCGGGAAGGTCTCGATGTCCAGGTCGCCGATGAGTTCGGCTTCGTCCTCGATGTCGATCCAGCGCACATGCAGGCCGGCCTGGGGCAGTTCGGCGCAGGCGGCTTCGAAGATTTCTTGGTAGGACTCGCAGGTGCKGCACCAGGCGGCGCAGAGGCAGGCGATGTGCAGGGGCATGGGCCAATATGGTGCCATGGCGGGACAACGGGCTGTCGTCGTGCTGGAATTCGCAGACTATGCTGCCCTCAACCCACGGAGAGACCAGATGCACAACAACACGCTCCAACCCGCATTCCTGAGTTCGCTGATGACAGCCGGAGCGAACCTCGAGCTTATCTACAACGACCTGGCGCCTCATGCCAACGACAGGATGACGGCGGCGTTGGCACTGGCCAAGCACGCCAGGGAAACTCAAAGGCAGCTCAGGTTCATCGGCATCAGTGCCGGTACGTCGGGCATCAAGCATTTGGCCGAGGAGGGTGAGGGCTACGTCACCTTCTCTCTCGTGTACTGATCGTCAATCGAGCGCCGCCAGTGCCGGCTCTGGGCCATTGCCCATTGCGCGAAGGCTTGCAGCTCGGACGAGCCTTCCCGGTCGGCCCATTGGCAGAGGTAGAAGCCGCGCCCCCGATGACAAAAAGCCGCTGAAGGCACGACGAGCCGCCCGGCGGCCAACTCCATTTCTTCGCTCGGGATGTTCGGCACCGCACGGAGATCGCGTTAGACAGGGCGTACGGTGAGCTGCATTGCGTCGACTTGCCCGCCGGGCTGATGACGCAGGGCGAGGGAGCCGAACTTGATGAATATCTTGACCGTGAGGCACCGCATCCTCGCCAGCTTCGCCGCCGTGCTGGTGTTGATGATTGTCATGGGCGCTGTCATCTACAGCCGCCTCGCTCGCGTGGCTCAGGACGCGACCGTCATCCAGAAGGAGGCCTTGCCCGGCATGCTGTACAGCAGCCAGCTGCTGGCCGCCTGGCAAGAGAACTTCGCGTTGACCCAGGAGCAGGTGTTCGAGAAGGATGAAACCGAGGCGCGCAAGATCGAGTCGCAGTTGCAGGTCAACCGGGCTCGGCTGGAGACCCTGGCCAAGAGCTACGAGAGCACCATCTTCTCGGCCGAGGATCGCGAGAACTACGAGGCGTTCAAGAACCTCCACGTTGCCAATCCTTACCTGCGCACGCAGGACGACATCTTGAAGCTGAGCGCGGCCAGCAAGCGCGACGAGGCCCGGGCGCTGCTGCACAGCCAGCTTGACCCGCAGTACAACAAGCTGCGCGCCGCCGTGCAGTCCGTCGTCGACTACAACATGGCCGATGCCGAGGCGGCAGGCCGGCAGATCATGAGCGCGGTCGCAACGGCCAACATGGCCATCCTGGTCAGTCTCGCCGCGGCACTGTTGCTGGCGCTTGCGCTCGGCTATGTCCTGCTGCAATCGATCACCCGGCCGTTGCACCGGTTGCTCACCGCCACCGACGCGATCAGCACCGGTGACTTGACGCAGCGGATGAACCTGGAGCGGCGCGACGAGTTCGGCACGCTGGCGCAGGGGTTCAACCGGATGACGGAGAAGCTGACGGAGCTGTTCGGCCAGGTCCAGCAGTCCGGCATCCAGGTCAACACCTCGGCGACCGAGATCGCCGCCACATCCAAGGAGCAGCAGGCCACCGCCAGCGAGATCGCTGCGACGACCACCGAGATCGGCGCCACCTCCAAGGAAATTTCCGCCACGTCGCGCGCGCTCGTGAAGACGATGAGCGAGGTGTCGCAGGTCGCCGAGGAGACCGCCTTGCTGGCCGGCGGCGGGCAGGAAGGCTTGCAGCGCATGACCGAGACCATGCACAACGTGATGGAGGCGGTCGGCTCGATCAACGCCAAGCTCGCCGTGTTGAGCGACAAGGCCGGCAACATCAACCAGGTCGTCACCACCATCACCAAGGTGGCCGACCAGACCAACCTGCTGTCGCTGAACGCGGCCATCGAGGCCGAGAAAGCCGGCGAATACGGGCGCGGCTTTGGCGTGGTTGCCACTGAGATCCGCCGGCTCGCCGACCAGACCGCAGTCGCCACCTACGACATCGAACAGACGGTCAAGGAGATGCAGTCCGCGGTGTCGGCCGGCGTGATGGGCATGGACAAGTTTTCCGAGGAGGTGCGCCGCGGCATGCAGGAGGTGCAGCAGGTCGGCGCGCAGCTGTCGCAGATCATCTCGCAGGTGCAGGCCCTGGCGCCGCGTTTCGAGGCCGTCAGCGAAAGCGTGCAGACGCAGGCGACCGGCGCCGAGCAGATCAGCCAGGCACTGACACAGTTGACCGAAGCCGCCCAGCAGACCGTCGACTCGCTGCGCCAGTCGGGCCAGGCGRTCGACGGCTTGCACCAGGCGGCTGGCGGGCTGCGCAGCGGCGTCTCGCGCTTCAAACTGGCGCAGGCCTGAGGCCCGAGGGCCGGCCGGATGCTGTTCATCCTCTTTCAGATCGGCAGTGAACGCTACGCCCTCGACGCGGGCCAGGTCGTCGCCATCCTGCCGCGGCTTGGCGTGAAGGCGATCCCGCTCGCGCCGTCGACGGTGGCCGGCCTGTGCGACTACCGAGGTGTGCCGGTGCCGGTCATCGACCTCAGCGAACTCGCGCTCGGCCGCCCGTCAGCGAACCGCCTGAGCACGCGCATCGTGCTCGTGACTTTCCCCGATCCCGCAGCCGGCCCGCACCTGCTCGGCCTGTTGGTCGAAAGGGCGACGCAGACGCTGCGCCGCGAGCCGGCGGAGTTCGTTGCGGCCGGCGTCAACGTCGACGCAGCGCCCTGGCTCGGCCCGGTGACGACCGACGCGCAGGGGCTGATCCAGCGCGKCGAGGTGCAGGGTCTGCTTCCGGCGTCGCTGCGCGCGATGTTGTTCGACGAGGCCGGGGCAGCGTGATGGACATGACCCGTTTCGAGCAATTGCTCAAGCAGACGATGGGCCTGGATGCGGCCTCGATCGGATCGGCGTCCGTCGAGCGTGCGGTGCAGGAGCGGCTGTCGGCCTGCGGGCTGGCGGACGCGCAGGCCTACTGGGAACGGCTCTGCGGCTCGAGCGTCGAGTTGCAGGAACTCATCGAGGCGGTGGTCGTGCCCGAGACCTGGTTCTTCCGCGACCCGGCAGCCTTCGTGGCGCTGGCGCGCCTGGCCGGCGAGGAAGCGCCTGCTCAGGCGCAGGGCGTGCTGCGCTTGCTGAGCGTGCCGTGCGCGACCGGCGAGGAGCCCTATTCGATGGCCATGGCATTGCTCGACGCCGGCTTTCCGGCCAATGCGCTGCGCATCGATGCCGTCGACATCAGCCTGCGTGCGCTGGCGCGGGCGCAGGTTGCGGTCTACGGCCGAAATTCGTTTCGCGGCAGCGACCTGGCGTTCCGTGATCGCCACTTCATCGCGACGGCGGGCGGCCACAGCCCGACGGAGGCGGTGCGCGGGCTCGTGCAATTTCGACCGGGCAACCTGCTGGACGGCCTGGTGGCCGGGACGGGGCTCTACGACGTCATCTTCTGCCGCAATGTGCTGATCTACTTCGACCGCGCCACGCAGGACCGCGCCATCGCGGTGCTGGGCCGGCTGCTTGCGCCGCGCGGCTGGCTGTTCGTCGGCCCGTCGGAGACGGCCCTGCTGTCGGATCACGGCTTCGTCTCTGCAAAGCTTCCGCTCGCGTTTGCCTTCCGCAAGGGGCCGGCGCCCGGCAGCGTCATCAAGCTCCGTGCAACCCCGGCGCCACCCAGGCCCGTACGTGCTCCGGCCCCGGTGGCCGCGCCCCCGCGGCCCGCTCGGCCCCGGGTGGCGCCCCCCGCTACCGCGCCGCAGGCGACTGTGCGGGCCGAAGCGGCGACGGGCATAGCCCACGCACAGCGCCTGGCCGACCAGGGCCACCTCGCCGAGGCTGCGTCGCACTGTGAAGCACATCTGCGCGAGCACGGGCCTACGGCCGATGCGTTCAATCTGCTCGGCCTGGTGCGCGACGCAAGCGGCAACACGGGCGATGCGGCCGACCAGTACCGCAAGGCGCTCTATCTGAACCCGAATCACCACGAGGCGTTGATCCACCTTGCCCTGCTGCTGCAAAAGCAGGGCGACGCGGCCGGCGCGCGGCGCTTGCAGCAGCGCGCGAGCCGGCTGCAACCAGGCGGGGCTTGACATGAACATGCAAGTGGCCCTGGACGACTGCTGGAACCGCATCGGCATTCGCGGCGATGGTTCCTGCCCGGAACTGAAGCAGCACGTGCACTGCAGCCACTGTCCAACCCACGCCGCCGCCGCGCTGGCCTTACTTGACCGGCAGGCGCCGCCCGGCTACCTCGCCGACTGCACCCGCCACATGGCGCAGGCTCACGAGGCTGGGCTGGCCGAGGTGGGCTCGGCGGTCATCTTTCGCATCGGTGCCGAATGGCTGGCCCTGCCGACGCCGGTGTTCCAGGAAGTCGCCGCCTTGCCGGCGATCCATTCGCTGCCGAGCCGGCGCGGCGGCGTCGTGCAGGGTGTGGCC
>NZ_JBFUMO010000413.1:0-5329 GCF_054049355.1 Roseateles sp. P5_E11
ACGGCTAGGCGACGCGCTGAAGCCCGGGCTGGGTGCCCGGGCAAGGCGCGCAACGACGCCATGCGCCCGCGCAGACCCTCTCCCGCAGGGTTGTCACTCAAAAGCCCGCGCGCGGCGTTGCGAAGCCTCGCTGGGGGGCTACCCCAGCTTCGTTTCGCGCCTTGCTCGCGGGCTTTTGAGTGGCAACGCATCCGATCCCCGCCACCTGAACAGGCCCTCATTTGTGGCCGCCGCCACCGCTGCTGTAGCCGCCGTAGCTGCCGCCGCTGTTGCCGATATAGGCGCCGCTGCCGCGCGAACTGGCGCGGCACTGGCGGTACTCATTGCTGTTCTCGCCAAAGCTGTTCTTGTACTGCTGGCAGTCGTCGCTGGAGCAGGCGCGCATCAGCGCGAACAACAGCACGATGACGAACAGGGCGATGATGATGTTGCGCAGCAGGTTGCCGCCGCTCTTGAAGGCGGAAGTGTCACGTGCGAACTGGACGGCCGGTGCCACCAGGTTGAAGGCCGTCTTCACGGTGTCGGCCGGCACCGGGCTGCCGCCGCTCCAGGTGATCTCGGGGCCCTGCTGCTCGCGGCTCAGCAGGAATTGGCCGTCGCGGGTGATGTAGTCGGTGACCTGGACGCGGTCTTCCAGCCGCACGGGCCAGTAGAACTCGCCCAGTACATGGGTCGTCTTGGCGCCGTAAACCCAGCGCTGCGCATAGTCGCGCCCCTGCCAGCTGACGCCGCCGCGGCCCGAGGTGGGCGCGCCGGTGAGGGTGCGCACCAGGCTCCAGCCCTCGCGGGTGTCGACAAGGAAGGCAAAGCCCGCCAGCTGGTTGTAGAGCAGGTATTCGCGCCAGAAGCTCTGCTCGTCGTCGGCGTCCTCGGGGATGTCGCAGCGCTCCTGGTAGCCCACGACCTGCCAGGCTTCGGGCTTGCCGCCGTCAACGGCCAGCGTGCCGGCGCGGCCCAGCGGGATCAGCGGCGGCAGGCCGCGATCCTGCGGGGTGAAGCCCAGGGCCTTGGATTCGCCCTCCGGCAAGTCGACGACGGCATTGCACTGGGCGCAGACCATGCTCTTGGTCTGCGTGAGCTTGGGCTCCAGTGGTGCGCCGCAGCTCGGGCAGGCGATGGCCCGGCCCTTGAACTTGGCCTCTGCCACCGACTCGCCCTCGGCCGTCGTGCGCAGGCCCTGCAAGGCCATGTCGGCGAGAAGCACATTGCGGCCAACGGACCAGACCGGTGGCTGGCCGTCGCGGTATTCCAGGCTGCCGACCTCGCCCTTGTCGTTGCGCAGCTCGATGACGCAGCCGGGCTTGGGCGGCCGTGGCAGCTCGCCTTCGGCCGCACGCAGTGCCGCCTCGACGATGGCGGCCACCTGCCAGCGCTGGCCGGCCAGCGTCAGCGGTTGGCCCAGGGCGGGGGCTTCGGGGGGTGTTTCGGCGAGCGGTGCCTCCAGGCTGAGGACGAACTGGCCGTTGTCCTCGCTGAGCCAGGCCACACGCGGTGCGTCGGCACCGGTGTCGAAGAACAGATGCCATTCGTTCCAGTTGCCCAGCTCCGAGCCGCGCTGCACGCGGCCGACGACGGTGAAGCCGCGGCCCATCCAGCGGCCGTTCGTGCCCAGCTGCAGCGGCGAATAGTCTTCGAAGATCTCGGCGCTCTGGCCGATCTGGCTCAGCGCTTCGCCGTCGCGCAGCAAGGTGCTGCGGCAGAAGCCGCAGACGGCCGTGCTCGAGGCCGCGCTGGCGAATTCAACCGGCGCGCCGCAATTGGGGCACGCCGCGCGCCAGCGCCGCTGGGCGGCTGGCGTTTGCTCAGCCAAGCTTCTTCAGCAGATCGGCCTTCTTGGCAGCGAATTCCTCGTCGGTCAGGATGCCCTTGGCCTTGAGGTCGCCGAGCTTTTCCAGCAGCGAGACGATGTCTTCGGGCTTGCTGGCCGCCGGTGCCGGCGCTGCGGTGCCGACGCCAGCCAAGCCCTGGCCCAGCGTCTGCGCCAGCGTCTGGCCCAGGGCCACGCCGGCGCCCAGGCCCACGGCTTGGCCGGCGATGCCACCGCCGTCGCCGCCGCCCTTGGCCATCTCGGGCAGGGCCTGAGCCGCCTGGTACTGCATGAACTGACCCATGTTCTGGCCAATGATGCCCATGCCGATGCGCTGGTCGAGGATCTTCTGCAGCTCCTCGGGCAGCGACACGTTCTGCATCGTCACCGAGATCAGCTCCAGGCCGATGGCCGTGAAGGACTCGGCGGTCGCGTTTTTCAGCGCGGCAGCGAACTCGACCTGGTTGGCAGCCAGGTCCAGGAAGGGCGTGCCGCTGCTGGCGACGGCGTCGCTGATGTGTTGCAGCATCAGGCCACGCAGCTGGCCGTCCAGGTCCTGCACCGTGTAGCGCTCGCGCGTGCCGGAGATCTGCGTGTGGAAGACCTTGGGGTCCAGGATGCGGTAGGCGTAGTTGCCGAAGGCGCGCAGGCGCACGGCGCCGAAGTCCTTGTCGCGGATGGCGACCGGCTGGCTGGTGCCCCAGCGCTGGTCGATCTGCTGGCGGGTACTGAAGAAGTAGACGTCGCTCTTGAAGGGGGACTCGAACAGCTTGTCCCAGTTCTTCAGATAGGTCAGCACCGGCAGAGTCTGGGTCGTCAGCTTGTGGGTGCCGGGACCGAAGACGTCGGCCACTTGACCCTCGTTGACGAAGACCGCGACCTGGGATTCCCGCACGACGAGTTGGCCGCCGTTCTGGATTTCCATGCCGGACATCGGGAAGCGCCAGGCCAGCACGCCATCGCCGTCCTCCGTCCACTGGATGACGTCTATGAATTGTTTCTTGATGAAATCCATCAGGGCCATGTCGATTCCTGGCTGCGTGAGAAGAAATGAGGAGCAAGTATCCGGCGGCGGGCTCAGACTTCAACGGCCAAACATGTGAATCTCACCGCGCGCCAGGGTGAGAATCTCTGCCATGCCCAGAGTTTGCATCCAGTCCGGGGACTTTGACGTCGGCGCCGAAACCTCCGCCCTGCGGATGGGGGATGGCGGCGTCGGTGCCGTCGTCGCCTTCGTCGGCACCGTGCGCGAGCACAGCAGCGGCGCGGCAGTGTCGGCGATGGAGCTGGAACACTACCCGGGCATGACGGAGGCGGCCATCGAAGCCATGGTCGACGCGGCCATGGCCCGCTTCGACATCCGTGCCGCCAAGGTCATCCACCGCGTCGGCACCCTGCAGGCCCGCGACCAGATCGTGCTGGTGCTCGTCACCAGCGCCCACCGAGGGCAGGCCTTCCAGGCCTGCGAATTCCTGATGGACTATTTGAAGACCCAGGCGCCGTTCTGGAAGAAGGAACACACGCCGGACGGCGCGCACTGGGTGGATGCCCGGGTGGCGGACGACGAGGCGCTGGCGCGCTGGGGCATCGCGGCGGGGAATGCTTCTTGAACACGCTGGCGGTGGCCTTCGGCGCGGCCATGGGGGGGCTGACGCGCTGGCAGATCGGCCTGTGGCTGAACACGCGCTGGACGGGCTTCCCGCTCGGTACGCTGCTGGTCAACCTCGTCGGYGGGTTGCTGATCGGCATGGCGCTGGAGTGGTTCGGGCGGCAGCCCAACGAAGTGCTGAAGTTGCTGCTGGTGACCGGCTTTCTCGGCGGGCTGACGACGTTCTCGTCCTTCTCTGGCGAGTCACTCGCCATGTTGCAGCGCGGCGAATTCCTGCTGGCGCTGGCGCACACGCTGGCCCATGTGACGGGCGCGCTGGCCGCGGCGGCTGCGGGTTTCGCGCTGATGCGCGCTGCCGTTTGATCCAGGACAAAGAGGCGCTGTCCGACAGCCGCCTTTCACTCGCTGGCGCCAGACTGTGACTTGAAAATGCAGGGCTTGTGCCCACTTGGCTTCGCAACCGGAGGATTCCCACCATGCGTGCCGACAAGTTCACCACCCGCTTCCAGGAGGCCCTGGGTGAGGCCCAGAGCCTGGCCCTGGCCCGCGACAACCCCTATATCGAGCCCGTCCACGTGCTGGCGGCCATGCTGGCCCAGGATGAAGGCCCGCGCGCCCTGATGGAGCGCGCCGGCGTCAACGCCGGCGGCCTGCGTACGGCGCTGGACGGCCTGATAGCTGGCCTGCCCCAGGTCAGCGGCTCGGGCCAGACCGTGCAGGCCGGGCGCGATCTCGTTTCCCTGTTGCAGGCGGCCGAGAAGGAGGCCACCAAGCGCGGCGACCAGTTCATTGCCAGCGAGATGTTCCTGCTGGCGCTGACCGAAGCCAAGACCGACCTGGCCGGCGTGGTGCGCGGCCATGGGCTGACGCGCCGGTCGCTGGAGTCCGCCATCGAGGCGGTTCGCGGCGGCCAGAAGGTCGAGTCGGCCGAGGCCGAGGGCCAGCGCGAGGCGCTGAAGAAATACACGCTGGACCTGACCGAGCGCGCCCGCATGGGCAAGCTCGACCCCGTCATCGGCCGCGACGAGGAAATCCGCCGCACGATCCAGGTGCTGCAGCGCCGCAGCAAGAACAACCCCGTGCTGATCGGCGAGCCGGGCGTGGGCAAGACGGCCATCGTCGAGGGCCTGGCCCAGCGCATCATCAACGGCGAGGTGCCCGATTCGCTGAAGGGCAAGCGCGTGCTGGTGCTGGACATGGCCCTGCTGCTGGCCGGCGCCAAATACCGCGGCGACTTCGAGGAGCGCTTGAAAGGTGTGCTGAAGGAAGTCAGCCAGGACGCCGGCCAGACCATCCTCTTCATCGACGAGATCCACACCATGGTGGGCGCCGGCAAGTCCGAAGGCTCCATCGACGCCGGCAATATGCTCAAGCCCGCCCTGGCGCGCGGCGAGTTGCACTGCATCGGCGCGACGACGCTGGACGAGTACCGCAAATACGTCGAGAAGGACGCCGCCCTGGAGCGCCGTTTCCAGAAGGTGCTGGTCGACGAGCCGACGGTGGAAGCCACCATCGCCATCCTGCGCGGGCTGCAGGAAAAGTACGAGGTCCACCATGGCGTGGAGATCACCGACCCGGCCATCATTGCCGCGGCCGAGCTGAGCCACCGCTACATCACCGACCGCTTCCTGCCCGACAAGGCCATCGACCTCATCGACGAGGCCGCGGCCAAGATCAAGATCGAGATCGACTCCAAGCCCGAGCCGATGGACCGGCTGGACCGCCGCATGATCCAGCTCAAGATCGAGCGCGAGGCGGTCAAGAAGGAAAAGGACGAAGGCTCCATCAAGCGCCTCGGCCTCATCGAGGACGAGCTGCTGAAGCTGCAGCGCGAGTACAACGACCTGGAAGAGATCTGGACGGCCGAGAAGGCCCAGGCCCAGGGCTCGGCCCACGTCAAGGAAGAGATCGAT
>NZ_JBFUMO010000414.1:0-5329 GCF_054049355.1 Roseateles sp. P5_E11
GAGTTCACCAAGCACATGATCCGCATGCGGCATGCCGGGCAGGTCCAGACCAAGCCCGAGGCCAACGAGATCATCCTGATCAACAGCCACGACGGTGCGAGCTCGTACCAGATGCTCGCGGGCATGTTCCGCTTCGTCTGCTGCAACGGCTTGGTGGTCGGCGACGTCGTGGATGACATCCGCATCCCTCACAAGGGCAACATCCAAGACGAGGTCATCGAGGGCGCGTTTCGCGTGCTCGACGAGTTTGAGGCTGTCGAGGCACACGCCGAGGCGATGAAAGTGCTGCAGCTGGAACCGCCCGAGGAAGTGGCCTTTGCCACCGCAGCGCTGGCGTTGCGGTTCGGCGAGCGGGTGGTGGAAGAAACCGGCGGCCATCGGCCGGCGCCGGTGACAGCCCAACAGCTCATCCAGGCGCGAAGGCCAGAGGACGCCGGTCACAGTCTGTGGACGACGTTCCAGCGGGTCCAGGAAAACGTGATCCGTGGTGGTCAGCCTGGCCGCAGCGCCCAGGGCCGACGCTTGCATACCCGCCCAGTTGGCAGCATTGATCGAGGCGTCAGCCTCAATCGTGCGCTGTGGATGCTGGCAGAGGAGATGAGCAAGATCAAGGCGCAGTGATGTCGGTGCGCTGGATTCGGCTTCGAATCCAGCGCCTTCTCGGTACACGGCACGTCGCAGCATGGCTGGACCGCTGTTGTGCCATCGGGCAGGGGGCCATCCATGACACTGACCTTCAGCGCTGCCTTTACGTCGCCACACCTGGTCCTGGGCCAGTCGCGACGATGTAATGCAATTGCACTACAATGTATCCATGAAGACCTCGACGATCCCTGCAGTGCGCGTGGAGCCCGACCTCCGTGCGGAGATGGAGGCCGTGCTCACCGAGGGCGAGACCCTGTCGGAGTTCGTGGAAGCTTCGGTGCGTGCCCATGTTCATCGGCGCCAAGTCCAGACCGAGTTCATCGCCCGTGGGCTGCGTTCGCGGGACGAAGCGCGTCGGACAGGCGAGTATGTGGAAGCCGACGTCGTGCTGGGCAATCTGCAGCGCAAGCTCGACGCAGCGCGGGCGCAGATCTCGAAGAAGCGCAAGTGAGTTTCCAGGTCAGGCTGACACGTGCAGCCGAGCGAGATCTCGAGGAGCTATTCGACTTTGTGCTGGAGCGAGAGCTGGCGCGTGATGGAGGCAATCTCGAGCTGGCCGGCGAGGCGCTTGACGCGCTGCGCGCGGGCATCGCGACCCTGAGGGCTTCCCCGTTCACATGCCGCAAGGCCGCACGGAGCCCGTTCCTGCGCGAGCTGGTCGTACCGTTCGGGCGGTCGGGCTACGTCGTGCTCTTCGAGGTTGAGAACGCGACGACCRTGACCGTGTTGGCAGCCAGGCATCAACTGGAAGATGACTACCACTAGGACTCAATCGATGGGCCAGCTCACGCTAGAGAGCGCAAAGGCCATCTATCGGGCTGCGATCGACGTCCGAGCGCAAGACGGCGAGGGTGACAACTGGTGGGAGGCGGTTCGAGTTGAGGTAGGCCAGGTGCTGTCCGCCCGCACTGTTGCAGATGCGGCTGAGGTGATCGCTTGGTGGCATCACGACTGGACCTCCATTGGCGATACACCGCGAGATGCGGCGAAGCGAATTCGTCTGGCAGCCAGGACTGGAGTTCACCTGGCAGTGAGTGCATAGCGCCAGGCTGACGATGACTGCAGTGCTTCCTTGAGGGACAAGATATCTGCGGGAAATGACCGGCGTAGCTCAGGTGCGTGGAGCGAGCAGTTCAGCTCAATCATCAAGATCAACCAGCAGTTGAGGAACGAGTCTGCGTCTGATCGCGCATCGATCCGAGCCGACAGTTCACAAGTTCCGTCGTCGCCGACGACCAGGTCGATGCGGTTCCCCGCCTCAGGGCCGTAGATCCACCAGCTTTTCGTCATCTGCCGGGGCGGCTCAAAACTCTCAGCCAGGATGGTTTGTGCACGGCGTCTCAGCAGTGGTGGAAGCGTTTGATCGCCGTACTCAAATACTGCTGCTACGTCGAACTGCCAAGCTGCCATCGCGCGCTACCCTGCCTGTGATGCTCAATCTGGAGGCTTCGGAAATCTAGTGGATCYCCAACTGCATGCCAACCTCGTTTGCAGCGCTACGGCGTGAGCAAGAAAACCGCGAGCGTCCACGTTGAGGCAGAAGCGGCGATAGCCGTCACAGCGTGCGCGGCAGGAGATCCCCAGAATACCTTGCGAGTTTCTGCACGGCCGTCGAGCGAACGGGCAAGCCTGTTGAAGGCCGGGGCCAGCTCGTCCTTGAATAGCTTGCGTGCGGCTGCTTCCATGGCCCGGGTCTCGGTCTCAGCGGCGGCCCGCGCAATCTCGTCCGAACGCCGGGCCATGTGTCTAAGCGCGTGGGTAGTCGCGTTCTCCATGACGAGCGCGGCACTTCGGTTGACGGTGGCAGTTTCAGCTTTGAGGTCGGCAGAGGCTTGCACGACCGCCTGACAGGTGTCTTGTAGTGCCGTCGAGACCATTTCGACGCGATCGAGCAAAGCGCCGACGTCGCCGAGCGCTTCGGCTATCAATGCCTCACGCGCGCTGCTCATTCTGTTTCCGCTGTGTCGGGCGTCCGGGCGTGGTAGCTGACCCACCCAGACGCAGTGCAGCAAAGCAAGCGTCCAGCTCTGGCACGACACCGCTGGCCAGTCGACGGGTTGCTAGCTTCTGCGCCAAGACCATCTTCTCCTGTGAACTTGGCGCCTGCTGGATTTGCGCCTTGTAGTCCGTGCTGTCGGTGGCCAGTTGCGAGAGGTCTCCGGTCCCACCGCGAATGCGCGCATAGATTTCATTGGCGCCCAGGCGACAGGCCGGATCGGGCGAGGCGATGGGCTGCTCTTTAAGGAAGTTGAGCACGAAGTAGAACGACTGCTGGACTGGGATTCCCATCTCCGCCATGTTGAAAACCACCTTCAGCCGAGAAGGCGTCACACCCAACTGCGAGAGTTCCACAAGCGTTGCGATCRTGTCCTGCTGCTGCTTCACGGGCGGCACAGTGGGCACGACAAAGTAGTCGAAGTCCTCCTGGCTGCCGCGGTATAGCTCCATGAGGTTCAACAGGTCCTCGACGTTGCTGGCGCCGATGTCGACGACGGCGCTTTCCACGGTCTGCAAGTACTCCTGCAATTCGCCAAACTRCCGGCCACGCAGGGCCTGACCCTGACCGTCGCCGCTGTTGAGGCTTTCGATCGAGATGAGTTCTGCGCCAGGGATGCGCGGCAAAAGCAGGTGGCGCGAGATGGTGGTCTTGCCCACGTTGCCCGAGAAGTTGATCACTGCGACTTTCATCGTTGCTCCTTTGCGCGGATGAGGGGGTTGGTGCTCTGAGTGCGAGCGAAAGCCTCGGCAACTTCTTTGCCGAGGCGCGAAGTGGTGATGGGCAGTGGTGCAACCGGCGACGCGACTGGGGTGGGATTGGCCGGGGCAGGCAGTGAAGGAAGCATCGCTCCTGGGTCAACCTGTGCCGGAAGCGTCACGGGCTTGTGCTCGCTTCCGTTGAGCCGCGTTACCTCGCGCCATACCGTGCTGATGCTCACGTTGATGCCAACTGCCGCTAGGGCCTGCCGGATCACGTTCAGCGTGTAGCCCTGTGCGTGGAGCTGCGCGATCTCGGCTGCATAGGCACGCGCTTTCCGGTCAACACGACCAGGAGGCTGCGGCGGGGTCAATCGCATCAATTCACCTCTTTGCCGACGCAACCGGGTGCGCTTTGCGCAACGCGCGTGGCCGGATTTTTTCGGGTCTTTCTCGCATGGTTGTCATGCCTTTTCGGATCTTTGACGCTCCGTTGTCGCGTGTTTTTCGCTGACTTCGCGCCTCGTTTTCACATGACCAATATTTGGTCGAGACCGAGGCGCTTGAGCGGCTGGATTCGGCCCCGAATCCAGCATCCAGATTGGCCTGATTCGAGCCAATACTGGTTCTATTGGTGAGTGCAGAGATAGGCGGCCCGCCGCCGATTTCACAAGCGCTCCGCGCACTTTCTTCGATCGGCACATGGCCACCCGAACCCATGACTTCGTCACCGTCGAGATGCGCGGCTTGAAAGCCGCCCTAGTTGCCCATGCGGCGGCGAGGAGGGTCACGGTGTCGGTTGTTGTTCGCGATGCAGTCGCGCGTTTCCTCGCTGCCAACGGGGGCGATCAGCCCACTCAGGCTGTGCAGACCCGCGCTCTCGCTGACGGGGCTCCTTGGACCAAGCTATCAATCCGGTTCACGCGCGCAGAGGCGGCGCGCCTGTCCGCAGCTGCGCGTGCTGCTGGGATGTCGCGAGGGGCGTACGTCGTCGGCCTGGTTGACGGCGTGGCAGTGGTGGCGTCAGGTGGCAACCGGCCAGAAGCAATCGCCGCCCTGATCGCGTCGTGTGCGGAGTTGTCCACCCTCAGCCGCAACGTCCACCTCCTGACATCGCTGCTCCGCGAAGGTGACGTGCGGCGCGCCTTGGAGTGCCGCGCCGTGCTGGACGGCGTGGCTGACGTCGTGCGCGGCCATCTGAAGCTGGCCGCAGGCGCTTTGGCTGGACTGCAGCCCCGTCGGGCGGGTGGCGCTGAGGACGATGGCAGCACAAAGGACAGGAAGCGGCCATGGCGAAAGGCATGAACATCGATGGGGTACTTGTCACGTGGGGCGACCGGTTCTTCTATCCGGGGAACCGCATCGTGAAAGGTCGCTCGCAACCCAAGCTGCGCGGTGACGCGCTGCGCCGCCGGGCTGATGCGATCCGCGCCCGAATCGAAGCAACGGTAGTCCGGCGCGCGCCACAGGTGATGGTGAAAGTGACTGGAGGCGGTCGCTGCATGCGAGCGATCGCGGCGCACTTTCGCTACATCAGCAAGAACGGCAAGCTGGAGATCGAAGACGATCGAGGGGAGTCGCTAAGAGGGCCGCAAGCGGTGCGCGACTTGGCGGATGACTGGCGATACAGCGGTAGCTTGGTGCCAGAAGATGCGGCTTCGCGCAGTCGGCGCGAGGCGTTCAACATCATGCTGTCGATGCCGCGCGGGACCAATCCTTTGGCGGTTCAGATGGCAGCGCGTGAGTTCGCCCGTGCCGAGCTCTCCGGTCACAAATACGTGATGGTGCTGCATGATCATCAGGCCAACCCGCACGTCCATATCAGCGTGCGGGCAGAGTCGAGGATCGGCCAGCGGCTGAACCCGCGCAAGGCGGACCTGGCGCGATGGCGCGAGACATTTGCAGAAGAACTGCGTGAGCAGGGGGTCGATGCTGAGGCGACACGCCGGGCAGTGCGCGGACAGCGGCAGCGGTATGACGAGCTCTGGCG
>NZ_JBFUMO010000415.1:0-5322 GCF_054049355.1 Roseateles sp. P5_E11
CCAACGGACTTCATGTCCGATGAGTGCGTACCTTGAACAGGCAGCAGCACGTATCGGGCCCTGTGCTCTGGCTGGTTGCGTTTTCCCGTCATTGCAATGCTCCCTGGAAGTTGTTTGTTAGGCGCGGGATTCTGCCTGCGTCGGAATGGCTTTGGCGGCCGCCAAGCCATTGCGCGGCGATGTCCCCACGAATGTCCAAGGGCATTGGGCCGGGGTTTGACGTCGCCCCTTCGTCCGTGAGCAAAGCCAGGCATGGAACGGGCCGCACTGTTTGCGGCGCAACTGCGCATCAGCCCCCTTCACACGGGGCTCATCTCAGCTCTTGGAGACGCGGCCGCGAGACGTCTTCGCAGTTGACCGAGTCTTCTTGGGCGGCTCAGCAGCCGGAGCGTCAAAAAGGCTGCCGACCGGGACCTTGAGTGCCGTCGCGAGGTCGTGAATCACGGTCAGTGTCGGATTGGCCGCGCCCGTCTCGACGCGGCTCATATAGGTCCTGAACAACCCAGCACGCTCAGCAAGCTCTTCCTGCGTGACCTGGTTCACGGCGCGAAGCTCTTTGATGCGCTGTCCGAACCGTTTCTGCAGGGTTGTTTTCACCCCGACATGCTTGTGTACGTACACTAATTGATACACACACCAATTCGTACATTTGCATGCTTAGGCGCCGATCCTCAGGTCTGCCCTGGGTCAGCTGTACGGTTACGAACCAGTCGAGAGGCTAGATGTCGAAGCTTGAAACCATCTCGGGCCGCGTGAAGCACGTGGGTCAACACTCGTTTGATGACCACATCCACACCTACAGCCTCATCGAGCTGGAAACCAGCGCCGGTCGCGTCGACTTGGCCGACGCGAGCGCAGCCAACGCGCTGAGGCGCGCCATCGAGCCCGGGAAGTCCGTCGCTCTGGCCATCCTTCGCATGGATGACGGCGGCAAGCTCAAGAACTTGGTCCTCGGTGTCTACGACAAGGACGAGCAGCGCCTCTTCGTGAACGAGGAGATGTACGGTCTGCGCGATCACGCCGTCAAACAGTTCTTCCTGTTCAGCGTCCTGGGCATCGTCATCATCCCCGTGGGACTTGCCTTCTTCATCATCCCCGGCCTCCTGTACATCCGCGCGCTATGGAAGGCATGGCGGTCGAGTCGGCAGCTGCCGGCGGCCGATGAACTGCGGACTTTCGTGGAAGCGCTCCAGCCAGCGGCGGCATGAGCTGAACCGCGGCAGGTCGGCATCAGCGCTTCAAGGATCCACGTGATGGCCCGCGAGATGGCCAAAACGACCGACAGGGTCTCACTGCTTGACGTGTCGATCAACGGCATTGGCACAGGCCAGTTGCTCAAGGCCTCGAACTACGAGTTCCGCTACGACGACAGCCGTCAGAGCCAGGCTGGCATTGCGCTGCACATGCCGCCAAGAGAAAGGGCGTCCTGGCGGGACGGCGCCCTCTTCGCGACGATGGACCAGCACCTGCCCGAAGGCGATCTGCTGCTGCGCCTCAGCACCATGGTCCCGGAGCAGGAACTGCACCCCATGAACCTGCTGGCCAGGGTCCGCGAGAACGGAATCGGCCGGCTGGGCTTCGCCTTGCCGGGCGCGGGCGTGGCACCGCCGCCAATTCGCTTGCGCCGGGAGGCTCTGCTGTCCATGCCATTCACACAGGCTGCCTTCGACGAGCTGGCTGACGGCTACCTGCGCACTGGCGCTGGAATCGCCGGCGTGCAGCCCAAGCTCATGCTGGCAGATCGCACAGACGTGTCGGTTCCCACGGTCATCGTGAAGGTGGCGCCGCTGGCTTACCCCGGCCTGGCGGCCAACGAGTTCCTCTGCTTGTCAACTGCCAGGCGCGCCGGTATGCCGACGCCTGGGTTTGACCTCTCGCACGACGGGCACATGCTTGTTGTCGACCGCTTCGATCTGGTCCCGCGTCTGGGCGGCTGCATGGATCGCCAGGGATTCGAGGACATCGCAGCACTCATGGGCCTTCGCGTGCGCGACGCGCTCGCCGAGCGCAAGTACCAGGGCAGCTACCAGCGTGTCGCTGAACTGCTGAAGTCCTTGCAGCTGCCCTCCGAGGACCTGCATCGCTTCTATGAGCAGGTGGCCTTGAGCGTGATGCTGCGCAACGGAGATGCTCACCTGAAGAACTTCGGCGTGCTGGTGCCGCAGTCAGGCAGGCCCCGCCTCTCACCGGTGTTCGACGTGGTGACCACCGCGGCCTACACATACACGCGCTTCGCTGGCGACTCTGAGCAGACGGACCGGACGATGGCGCTCAGGCTCTTCGCCGGGAAGCACCGCACCAGGGCCTACCCGACGACTGAGGAGTTGCTGTGGTTCGGCGCAGAGATTTGCGGCGTCGAACGACCGCGCGTGGCGCTGGCGCGGATTGCGCAGGCGATGCGGGACACGCTCGCTGACGCAAAGGGCGATACGCGAATTCCGGCATCTGTGCTGACCGCCATGGAACCCTTGTGGCAGATCGGCATGCACTACGCCTCAGCAGATGCCAAGCCTTACCCAGGACCAGCACGGAAGACTCCCAATCCCGGAGGTAGCACTGATGACTGAAAGACCTATCGACGCCGTCATCGCATCAAAGCGGGCGCTCATCGACCGCCTCGACGCCTTCACGCACACACCAGAGTTTGAGCGGCTTCTGGTGGATGCGCGAGACAGCGCCGGCGACGGGACGGAAGCCTGGCTTGCCGAGTGGCTGATCCAGCCAGCATTTGGCCTGGGTGACCGCCCAATCGACATCGCGGCGGAGCCGGGCGGCATGGATCGCCTGGCTGACCAGCTCACGCGCATCCGCCACGGCAGCGGCGCATAACGTCGGGCGTCCAACTACCCGCAGGACCAAAGCATGCCATCTCAGCGGAAACGAAAGTCGAGTGTCAGCAAGCGTGTGCTCAGGCAGCGCCGCGGCCTCTTCAATGAAGACCTTCGGTTGTGGGATCGGATACCTGCGGTTGGACGCGAATTTGGGAGTCCGGACTTCGAACGTCTGATGGCCGAAGATCAGCGTGATCGGGTTGGTGTCTTCGACCCCGCGCTGAAGGACCCGTTCCAGAAGGCATCATGAGTCGGCCCACGGAAGCCGACCAGCCACATGGCAGGCTGCCCATCGGCGTGTTCGCGCGTCTTGACACCGCCTTCGAGGCTATCGCCGCCGATGCGGAAAGCCGGCTGGAGCGCAGCCACGCCGAAGGCTAGCCGGCCCCGGCGCTCTACACGGGCGGCGAATGGTGGGCTGCCCTCGGTTGGCACTGGGCCATCGATGTCACTCGCCCCAATGCAGCCCATGCAGAAAGGTTTCGCGCTCGGTCGGGTCGTACAGCGCATATTGCGCAATATGAACGTAGACGTGGTCGCGGATGAACTGGTCGAACTCTGACGCCGACATCGGCGGATTCGTGTTCCGGCTGTTGGCCCGCATCTCGGCGATCTTGCTTGCGGTAAACAAGATCTCCCCGGGACTGCGAGGTGCAGCGGCTGACCACAGCTTGGCCCCGATCGCGCTGGTGCTGATCTCGACCATCAGCGCGGAGAAGTCTTCGCGGAACAACGAGCGCAGCGTCTTCAGCTTGCGCCGGCGCTCCTTGGTGCTGAAGGAATCCAGGTGCTGCAGGTTGTAGTGCGGCTTGAAGTAGTTGATCAGCGCGGCCTCGGCCAAGAGGATTCGGTCCCTTCGGGTGAACGTCTGTGATCCAGCCTTCTTCCAATGGGCGTGCTCCTCCGCGGACGTCGCCGAAGGCTCGACCCAACGGTTACCCGCGGTGGACAGCATGTTCTTGGCGTGGCCGTAGGTCAGCCCGAGAAGGAGCACTTCGTCCCGGCCACATTCATCTGCGACATCTGCGAGGATGCGCTGCAAGGTGCTGTGCCGGCTGAGTCGATCGACGGCCAAGCGGTCGCCCTGTGCGCCAAAGGTCTGTCCGATGTACAACACCTCCAACCGGGTGTGGTCGCCCAGAGCATGTTGGCTCTGCGCCGCAAGAACGGCGCACGTCATTTCGACGGTATGGCCGGTTTGCTCGGCCAAGGTGATCCCGTGGCCAGCGGCGCTGTCGGGACGCACTGCCAGGAAGGGTGTCGGTGGGTTTGTGCGGCCGAGCTGCGCCGGCGTGAAGGTGAACGGCTCACGCTGCCACTGCTGATAGCCCTCACCATGGACCAGGAAGTCGCCGTAGAGGTCGCCGCCCTTCACCTTTAGGGAGACGGGATCGATGGAGATCCGACGACGTCGGCAGATGAGATAGACGTTGGAGCCGCGCAGCACCTCCCGGAAGCCGGGATCCTTGCCGAGTCGGTAGATGTCCGACGGGCGAAACATCACGGGTGCATCGGAATACAGATTCAGGCCCGCTTCCGCGAGGTACTTCCGTTTGATGTCGTCCGGACCGTCGGCGTCGAATTGCGTTTCCCGCGGTTGACCCATGCTGCTCGCCTCCTCGCTCTTGGACTCCGTGTAGTTTGACCGCTAGGTAGGGCTTGCCCAAGTGCGTAGAAGCACCGCCTGTGAAGTAGTTCGCCACCACCGAGACCTACCACTTTGGTAGAGCGAAATCAGCCAACGGGGGTGGCATTTTTGGCCAACAGGGAGATGGCTACCTGTTCCCGGCCTTGGCGTTTTTCTTGGCCTTGCGGGCCAACGTCACTTGACGCCGCTCGCAGATCGTCTTGTGACGAAACCTGTCGGCCGCGTGGGCGTCATCCAGCGGCGGGACGCCCGGTAGTCCTTTCGCGAGTCGTCCGATCGCCCGTGGGTGCGCCTGGGCCAGCTCATGCCCCAGCAGCACTCGAAGGACCTTGTCGAGCTGGGTCAGGAGCTGGCGAACCTGGCGGGCCTTGACCTCACCGGCCTCGGTCACGTCATACCTTTTCCAACGGTGATCATCGTTGGGCGCCGGCTTGGCGACCACCACCAGTCCTTTCTTGGCCATGCCCTTGAGCTGCGCGGAGACCGTCTCCCGCCTCAGCTGCAGCTGCTTTGCCACCTCTGACACGCCTGCCGCCGTTGACGTCCGGCCGATCGCGGAGGGCATGACGGCCAGGACGAGCATCTGCGTCGGGTTGATCCGCAGCTTCCTGTTTATCGCATTGAGCCGCGCATGGAGCAGATTGCCCACTTGAAGGTGGGCAAGCACCACATGGGGGTACGKGAGCCAGTCTTTGGTCACAACTGCGCCCCAGTGGGGCGCAGTTGCTGGCAGTGCTGCATAGGGATCATTTTGACGCTGTCAGGCAACAAGGAAATTTTGCCGCATTCTCGCCCGGTAGCAGGGCACCCGTTAATTCCGTTGCGCGGTGGGTATCTCCTATG
>NZ_JBFUMO010000416.1:0-5293 GCF_054049355.1 Roseateles sp. P5_E11
GCCTTGGTCGGCTCGATCTCCGGCGGCGTCACGCCGACAAAGAAGAAGAGGCCAGGGATCAGGCGCTGGAAGAAGGAGAAGTCCTCCGCCCCCGTCGCCTTGGGCACGACCTCGATACCCATGGGCCTCGGACCGGTGCTGGCCACACGGGTCAGCGTCGGCACCATCTGCTCGGTCAGCACCGGGTCATTGCGCGTGACCGGGTAGTTGCGCGTGATGCAGACCTTGCAGCTGGCGCGCGAAGCGGCCGAGATGCCCTCGGCCAACTGGGTCACGCGCTCATGGATGGCCTCGCGCATGCCCTCGTCGAAGCTGCGGATCGTGCCGCGCATCTCGACGGAGTCCGGGATGATGTTCTCGCGCACGCCGCCCTTGATCGCGCCGATGGTCACGACCGCCGGCTCGCGGTTCAGGTCGAGCGTGCGGCTGACGATGGTCTGCAGGCCCAGCACGATCTGCGCCGACGTGACGATGGGATCGATGCCCAGCCAGGGCGCGGCGCCATGGGTCTGCTTGCCCTGCACGGTGATCTTGAGCTTGTCGCTGCTCGCCATCGTCGGCCCCGGGCGGTAGCCGATCACGCCAGCCTGCTGGCGCGAGGTGACATGCAGGCCGAAGATGGCGCTGGGCGTCGGGCTCTCCAGCACGCCTTCCTTGATCATCAGCGCCGCCCCGCCCTCCTCGCCTTCGGGGGGCATCTCCTCGGCCGGCTGGAAGATGAATTTGATCGTGCCGGGAAGGTCGGCGCGCAGACTGGCCAGGATGCTGGCCACGCCCATCAGGATGGCGACGTGGCAGTCATGCCCGCAGGCATGCATGACGCCGACCTCCTCACCGTTCCATACCGCGCGAGCCTTGGATGCGAACGGCAGCTCCACTTCTTCGGTGACCGGCAGGCCATCCATGTCGGCCCGCAGCGCGACAACACCACCGGCCAGGCCGCCCTTGAGCAGCCCGACGACACCCGTGTGGGCGACGCCCGTCTTGACCTCGTCAAAGCCCAGGCTGCGCAGATGCTCGGCGACGACGGACGCGGTGCGGAATTCGCGATTGCCGAGCTCGGGGTGCTGGTGCAGGTCACGCCGCCAGGCGATGACCTGGGGCTCCAGGGCCGCCGTCAGCGCGGCGATGCGCTCGCTAAAAGGAGGCTGGGGGCTCATRAAGAGCCATGGTAGACCTGTGCGGCCCGGGTGTGTGCGGGCGGCGTCTCAGCGATCCAACAGGCGCCCTATCCGTGTAAAGCGACGTTTCAAATCCAACCACTGCTTGCCGCGCGAGCGGTCGATGCGCTTCACGTCGATGAGCGTGTAACCGCCGCAGCCCGTCAGTGTGTGCAGGCCGGCCTGGTGGCTGTCGCTGACCAGATCGCCGGTCAGCCGCTCCAGGCTCGCCTCGATCTCGACCTGCCCGGGCGTCAGGCGTGGAAAACGCAGCAGGCGCGTCGCGCCGCCATAGCCGGTCGAACTGTCCTGCACCGGAAGCGTCAGCACGCCGTCACGGCCGATGAAGGGCCGGCCCGCCGGGCGGGCGCCTTCGCGGTTCACGCGCACCGGGTTGGCGGCCAGTGGCACCCAGGGCCCGAACAATGCCGGCGCATGGGCCATGTGCAGTTCACGCTGGTCGCGCGCTCCCGGCCCGACCAGGGTGTAGAACATCCACCAGTGTCCCTCATGCTCGATGATGGACGCATCCGCCCCGGGCAGGCCGCCCAGCAAGGCGCATTCGCGTTCCCAGTGATTGAGGGACCTGTCGCAGGCGCGGTAGAGGGCGATCTCACCGGCCTGGTAGCTCTCCGGCACCATCCAGGTTTCGCCGTCGTGCTCGAAGACCTGGGGATAGGACAGGTGGAAGGGCCGGTCCAGCACCGTCGACTGGCGGCGCCAGGCCAGGTCGGGGAGGCCGAACTCGTGGCGCTCGATGGTGGCACGCTTGACGCGGTAGTCGAAGGCCTCGACGAACACGTGCAGGGCGTCTCCACGTACCAGGCCGAAAGGGTCGGCCAGGTAACGCCAGCGGCCGGCATCGGGCAACCATGTGATGCGCTCCCGCGCGGCGCTCAGCCGGCGGGCATCGATGTCTTCAATGGGAACAGGGACGATGCCGACCTGCCAGAAGTCGGTGCGCGGCCGCTTGAACATCAAATGTGCCAGGCGGCGTGAGCTTCATCCTCAGCGTCGAAGCCCCTGGCCCGGGCAGCCCGATGGAGCATCACGTCGCGATAAAAGCCCAGCGTGCGGGCAACCGCATTGGTGCGATCGTAGGCCGCCGTCGCGTAACGCACGCTGCGCTCCTGAGGAAGCAGGCTGCGCAGCCGGACCAGTTCCTCGGCCATCGCATGGCCCAGAGCGTGGGCATCACCCACCGGCACCAACCGGGCGGGCTGCCCGGCCAGCATCTCCCGTGGGCCCTGGGTGGCGCTGGACAGCACGGCGCACCCGGCGCGCATGGCCTCCAGGATGGCGAGCGGAAAAGCCTCCTCACGCGACGGTGACACGAAGAGATCGAAGGATTTCAACGCCTGATCAACATCGCTGCGAAAACCCAGCAGGCGCACACGCGAGTCGCCCGCAGCCAGTTCCTTCAGCGCGGCCTCGTCCGGCCCTTCGCCCAGGATGGCCAGCACGGCATCGGCCGGTGCATGAGCCCTGAAGCCGGCGATCAGCAGATCCATGCCCTTGCTGCGGTGCAGGCGGCCCACGCTGCCGACCAGCAGCTGGCCGGGTGCCAGACCGAGCTCGGCGCGCAGATCGGTGTGACGGGCGGCGGCCGCGGCGTCGCGCTCCGGCGCCCAGTTGTAGATGACGCTGGCCAGCGCTTCACGCTCAGGCAGGCTCTCGTACTGGGCGCGATTCACGCAGATGAGGCCGTCCATGCGTGCATGGTGATGAGCCTTGTAGCCGACGTGCAGGGTGCCGACGCGGGTCGAAGGCCGGGCGTGCGCGACGGCCTTGCAGGCCGGGCCGAGGTGGCCATGGCAGACATCGGCCGCCAGCCGGCGCGCCAGGTTGGCCACTCGCCAGCCGCGCAGCAGCGGCAGTTTCAGCCCGTGGAAGCGCACCGCGGGAGCCAACGCAGCGGCAACAACGGAATTGGCCGTGCCAATGACGTGGACACGATGGCCCAGCGCGGCCTGGGCATTGGCGAGGTCGATGCAATGCCGCTCACCGCCCGCGATGCGGGATGAAAACACGACATGAACCAGGGTCAACGGTTCGAAGGGCGGGGGCATGGCAGGTCTTGCAACTGAATGCAGCTCGAATCGGCAAGCAAAACTTTACCGATATACACATTCAGAAACCTGTCACCGCCCCTCCGCAAACAGGTGCCGCTAAGCTCCYAATTGCTCTCAAACGTCCGCAATTGGCGGGAATGCGGGAAAACGTTTAGCAGTCCCGGGGAGCCGGCGGAGACATCGCGGCCTCGGTCTATCTACGGCGGGCCGGAAGTCGGGATTGACAGGATCTCACGCACGCAGGTCCAAGGGCTTAGCCGGACCTTGCAGACGGCAACGGAAAATGCCCGACCAAGCGGTCGGGCATCCATGTCCGGATTGCCCCGACAGGGCTGCAGGGCTCAGCGCATCTTGCTGACCCACTCGTTGCGCTGCTCGTCGTAGCGATACATCATCAAAAAGCGCAGCGTCTCCATGTTGACCTGCTCGCGCGTCAGCGTGCTCATGTCGCGCGGCGCCTTGATCGGCACCCAGCTGCCGACGGTGTCGTCGTAGACATTCATGCGCAGGAACTGGTCGCGCATCGCCAGAACCTCGGCACGCGACATGACACCCTTGGGCGGCTCCATGCCGGACTTCAGCACCCACATGCCGGTGAGTTCGTCCCAGCGCATCAGGGCCAGGAAGGTGTCGCGCTCCATCTTGACCTGTTCGCGGGTCAGGCCCTGGGCCTGACTGGGGGCAGAAAAGGCAGCAAGCGAGGTGGCCAGCACGAGGGTCAGCAGGGAAAGGCGTGTCATGTCAGTCTCCAAAAGGGACGGTGGAAGAGAGGTTGCTGTGCTGACTGGGCGCCTCAGTGCTCACAGGTGGTGAGTGGTCGGGCGAAGGTCGCCGGCCTTACAGCCTCGGCGGGGTGTGAAAAATACCCGCGGCTCATGGCGGCCACGACCAATGGTTCAGAAAAGCGGGGCTGACCGCGCCCTTTTCGTCGGCTTCGCGGGCTCAAGGATCCGCAGAATCGGTCGAGTGAAGTACCTGCAAGCCCTCCTCCTCAGCCTGGCCGTCGTGCTGGCGCCCGTTGCCCCTGCCCATGCCGCGCGCATCAAGGAGGTCGCCTCGGTCGCCGGCGTGCGTTCCAACCCTTTGACCGGCTACGGTTTGATCGTTGGTCTGGACGGCACGGGCGACCAGACGACGCAGGCGCCCTTCACCGGCCAGAGCCTGACGGCGATGCTGCAGCAGTTCGGCGTGCTGCTGCCCCAGGGCGTCACGATGCAGCCGCGCAATATCGCCGCCGTCATGGTGACGGCCTCGCTGCCGCCGTTTGCCCAGCCCGGCCAGCAGCTGGACATCAACGTCTCTTCCATCGGCAATGCCAAGAGCCTGCGCGGCGGCACGCTGATCGCCACGCCCCTGCGCGGCGCCGATGGCCAGATCTACGCGATCGCCCAGGGCAACCTCGTGGTCGGCGGCGCTGGCGCTTCTGCCGGCGGCTCCAAGGTGCAGATCAACCACCTCAGCGCCGGCCGCATTCCCGCAGGCGCCCTCGTCGAGCGCTCGGTGCCCACGCCCCTGTCCCAGGGCGACAGCATCCAGCTCGACCTGAACAGCAGCGACTACGCCACCGCGCGCGCCGTCGCCCAGGCCATTAACAAGGCCAAGGGCGCCGGCATCGCCCAGGCGCTGGACGGCCGCGTCGTGCGCGTGAAGGCGCCGTCCACGCCCGACGAACGCGTCGGCTTCCTGGCCGACGTCGAGAACCTCTCCATCGACATGGCGACGCCCGCGGCCCGCATCGTCATCAATGCGCGCACCGGCTCCATCGTCATGAACCAGGCCGTCACGCTGTCTTCCTGCGCCGTCGCGCACGGCAGCCTGTCGGTGACCATCAGCTCCACGCCCATCATCAGCCAGCCCAACGCACTGTCCGGCGGACAGACGACGGTGGCCGAGAAGGCCGACATCTCCATCCGCCAGGAGCCCGGCAGCCTCATCCAGCTGGCCGCCGGCGCGCGCCTGGCGGACGTGGTCAAGGCCCTGAACTCCCTCGGCGCGACACCTCAGGATCTGCTCGCCATCCTGCAGGCCATGAAGAGTGCGGGCGCCCTCAACGCCGAGCTC
>NZ_JBFUMO010000417.1:0-5290 GCF_054049355.1 Roseateles sp. P5_E11
GTGGAGCGACATGGCGGCCCTGCAAGCCCACTTCCGTGTGTCGGCCTCGCGCGAGTTCGGCAGGGCGCTGGCAACGATGGCGTCCGAGCCGCCGGAGCTGGAGTTGTTCGATGCGAACGTGATCAGCGCAGGCGGCTGACGCGCTTCGCGCAATCGATCAGGTTTTGCGATGGGCTCGCAGCCGGCCGGCAAACAGCGCCATGCCGGCGACGAGCAGCAGCGCTTGTGACGGCTCAGGTACAGCGGTGGGAATCTCGACGATGCTCGAAATGATGTCGCTGGCAAAACGGTCTGAGTAGTTGTAAGCGATCCAGGAGCTTTGGGCAGTGCCTGCGACCGAGTAGAGGAAGCTGATGTCGTGGTAGCCGCTGACTCCGCTCAACGTGATGAAGAAGTCATTCACGCCGGGCGCCACGCCGCCGGCGCCGTTGCCCTTGCCGCCAAAGGTGTAGGACGGCGGAAACGGCGCACCTTGCCAGTTCTCGAAGGCAAGGTCTGCCAAGCTGTAGCTGTGACCTGCGATGCTCAGGTCGATGGCGCCGATGCTGGTGACCGGTTGGCCCAGCGCATCAGCCTGGAAGATGATCGAGCCCGACACCGGATCCTGCGGCGCAGGGGCGGGTGCCAGCACCGACGTGAAATGCGTTGCAGTAAAGGTGAGCTGGTAGGTCTTGGCCTGGGCCTGCTGGCTCGGCAGACAGGCCAAGACGCAGGCGATCGCGGCAATGGTGTGCATTTTTTCTCCCTGGTGCCGGGGTGCGCGGGTGCGCCTCCGGGGCGATGCCACTTTAGGCGCAGACAGGGGCGACCCGGCCCCGAAGATGAGGGGCCGTACGAACCCCAGGGCAGCGGCTAACGCCGCTTGACGAACCCTAGCAGCGCGGCCATCGGCAGCACCGAGCGTGGCCGATAGGGCAGGCGCCACAGGCCGCCATGGTTGGCGGTGTGCACCAGCAGCTTGAGTGGATGCGCGAAGTCGCGGGCCTCGGTGCGCAACTGATGCACCCACATCGCGGCCATCAGCGCATTCGTCGTCGCCGGCGCAAAGACCTCGACGCCAAAAGCCTTGGCGCCGCGAAAGCCCGCTGCCAGCAGCGGATTGGAGACAACTGAGGCCGTCGTGGTGCTGGGCGCCACGTTGAAGGCGACGCGGTGCCCATCGGCGCGGGCCACCAGGGCGCGCCACTGCTGCAGCCGCTTGGCCAGCGCGTAGTTCGGGCCTTGCTCGACGACTAGCGCGTCGACCAGGCCCCATTTCCCAGAGTCTCTGCCGAAATCACCCGCGTCGACGAGCCCCTCGATATGCGGAGCGAAGCCGCGGCCGCCGCTACCCAGCCGTGCGCCGAACTGGGCCAGCTTCTTGACGAGGCCACGCTCGGCATAACGGCGCATGACGTCGCGCGCCAGCTGCTCCGGCACGGCGAAGACGTCGGTCGGCGTGGCCATGTAGGCGAGCTGGGTGCGGGCGTCGGCGGCGCACAGCGTCGCGCTGATGGCGTCCATCGCGAGGGACACGCGCACATGGCGCTCGCCGTCCAGGTAGGCGAGGTTGGCGATGGACAGCGGCTGTTGCCGAGACGCCAGCCAGGCGGCTATCTCCGGCGTGTCGGCCAGCAGGTCGGCGCCGGCATGGGCGACGTCCAGCGGCTGGCCCGGCGCGACGGGCGCGATCAGCGTGGCGTTGCCCGCGGCGACGATGGCGGCGATTCGCTTCCAGGTCGCGGCGCGGGCGAGGTCGATGCCGACGAGATTGGCGCGCCATTTCGCCAGCCAGGCCAGCGGCCCGGCCTCGCTGCCGGCACCGAGCAGCACGAGGTGCTGGTCGGACAGGTCGAACCATTCGGGGTGGGCCAGGCAGTCGCGCAGCGCGCCCGCGTGGGCGGCCTCGCAGATGCCACCCTTCTCCCAGCGGTCGATCTGGCGGGCGAGGGCATCGCCATGCAGCTCGCGGCCTTGGTGGGGCACGGTCCAGCGCGCGGGTGCCGCATCGCCGCTGCCGCGCAGTTGCAGCGTTTGCAGGCGGCGCTGGGGCGTGTTCATTGCGTCGGCCAGAGCGTGGGGTTGGCCGGCGCGCATGAAGGGCAGTTCGCGCCAGGCCGCGGCGAGGCCGGCGCGTGCCGAGGCGACGACACCCACGGGCCGGGCCGCTTGAGCTTGCACCAGGGCGCACCAATGGGCGGGGTAGGCGTGGCGCCAGTCGTGTTCGGCGGCGACGGCGTCGGCCGCGGTTGCGTCCAGCCCACGCAAGGCGGCCGCGATGATGCGCTGGCCCGGCGCGCCGGTGGCACGCTTGCCCTTGGCGTCGAGGGGCCATTGCAGGCCGGGCGCGTCTGTCATCGGCGCACTGGCGGCTCTTGCGTCGGCAGGCCGGCTGCGGCCAGGTCGGCGTTGACCAGGGCCCAGGCGGACTCGAAGTTGTCGGCGCGGCGCACCGGGCGGCTGGCGCGCCAGATGTCCATCAGCGCCGGCAGGCGCTCGATGCCGGGGATGCCGGGGCGCACCAGGAAGACGGTGGACAGGGAGACGATGCCGCGCGAACCGAAGGCATCGATGCTGGCGCGCAGCTCCTGCAGCGCATCGGCGTCCATCTGCAGGCTGCCGCGGATCTCGAGCAGGTCACCGAAGCGGCGGTCGGCCGGCAGGCGCTTGCCGGCCAGCGCGACGGCGCGCTTGACGGCTGCCATCAGCGGTGCGTCGAAAGGTCCCTCGGCGATCGACACCATGACGCGGCCATGCACGCCGACGCTGACGCGGCCGAAGCTGGGCTTGACGACCGGATGCCGGGAAGGGGGAAGCGAGGGGCCGGGGCTCATGATGTGAGACGATTTTGCATGCTCGAGAGCACGCTCGATGAAGGAGTCATGGCAATGTTGACCTTGTACGGCACCAAGGGTTCGGGTTCGGCGGTCATCGAGGCGGCGCTGGCGCGCGCCGGCCTGGCTTACACGACCGTGGACGCAGCCTCGTGGAACCCCGGGCCCGGGCGCGATGAGCTGCTGCGCGTGAATCCGCTGGGGCAGATTCCGACGCTGGTGCTGGCCGACGGCACGGTGCTGACGGAGAGCGCCGCCATCCTCATCCACCTGGGCCTGACGGTGCCGCCGGGGTTGCTGCTGCCCGCCGACGCCAGCGCGCGGGCGCGCGCCATCCGAGGCCTGGTCTATGTGGCGGCCAACTGCTATGCGGCCATCAGCGTCATCGACTACCCCGAGCGCTGGTGCGAGCCCTGCGACGACGCGATGAAGGCGCAGATCCGCGCCGGCACGCGGGCCCGCCTGCACGAGCACTGGCGGCTGTTTGCCGACCAGTTCGAGATCGGCTTCGAGGCCGGCGTGCCCGGCGCGCTGGAGCTGCTGGCCACGGTGGTGTCCAAGTGGTCGGGGTCGCGGCCCTTCCTGCAGGCCGAGCGGCCGAGCTTCTTCGCCCAGTTGCTGCGCGTGGAGCAGCATCCCGAGGTCGCCGCAGTGTTCCAACGCCACTGGCCATGAAGCGGGGGCTGGCAGACGCCGGCCAGTTAATCGGTTCGCAGGTCAGGGAGCACCGCACAGGCAGTGCACGGCGGCGGCCTTGTCCCACTGGCCGCGGGCGGCGAACTGCGACAGATCCTTCAGCATCGCCAGCTCCTCGCGCACCGGCGCGGGCAGGGCGTCCAGGCCCAGCGAGCTGCCGATGGCCGCGGCGATGGACGGCGCCAGTGTGTCGGTCAGCGACGCCAGCAGCCGCTCGCTGCGGCTGAGGTCGCGCTCCACATAAGCCAGGCGCGGCTTCTCGCCCTCCTTGACCTCAAGCTTGGCCAACTGGACGGCCGTCTGCACGGCATCGTCGAAGCTGCCCAGGCGGTCGACGAGGCCGCGCTCCTTGGCTTGCGAGCCCGTCCAGATACGGCCCTGCGCGACGGCATCAATTTTCTCCGGCGTGCTCTTGCGCGCCTGGGCCGCGAGGCTGGTGAAGCGGCCATAGATGTTGTCGATGCTGGCCTGCACGGTGGCCTGCAGGCGCGGGTCCAGCGGGCGGCGCGGGTCGTAGCCGCCGGCCAGCCAGGTGGTCGTGACGCCGCCGGTGTGCAGCGACAGCTTGTCCATCAGCCCTTCGGCGGTGGGCAGCATGCCGAACACGCCGATGCTGCCGGTGATGGTGCCGGCGTCGGCGATGACGGTGTCGCTGGCCATGGAGATCCAGTAGCCGCCCGAGGCCGCCACGTCGCCCATCGACACGACGACTGGTTTGCCGGCCTTGCGGGTCAGCTCCAGCTCGCGGCGCAGGATCTCGGAGGCGAAGGCGCTGCCGCCCGGCGAGTTCACGCGCAGCACGATGGCCTTGATGGCCTCGTCCTCGCGGGCCTTGCGGATCAGGCGGGCCGTGGAGTCGCCACCAATGCGGCCCGGGCCGGCATCGCCATCGACGATCTCGCCCTCGGCCACGACGATGCCAATGCCGGGCTGCAACTTGTTGGGCGTGCCGGCGTCCTTCACATAGGCCAGGTACTGGTTCAGCGAGATCTGGCGGAAGCTCTTGCTGTCCTCGTCCTTGGCGCCCTTGGCAATGAGCAGTTCGCGCATTTCGTCGCGCGTCTTCAGGCCGTCGACCAGCTTGGCCTGCAGGGCCAGCTTGGCCGTGTCGCCCTGCGTGGCGGCAAGCAGTTGCGGCAGCCCGGCGATGTCCTTGGCGATGCTGCCCGCCTCCAGTTTGCGTGCGGCCTCGATGCTGCCGGTGAAGCCGCTCCACAGCTCGCCATAGACCAGGCCCTCGGACTCCAGCGTCGCGGGGCTGGGGCCATTGGCCGTGTAGGTCTCGGCAAAGTTCTTGTAGGTGCCGACCTTGATGACGTGCGGCGTCACGCCGATGCGGTCCAGCGCGTCCTTGTAGTAGGTGCGGTAGCGGCCAAAGCCTTCGATGCCGACCATGCCCATGGGATGCAGATAGACCTCGCCGGCCTGGGCGGCGAGGAAGTAGCCGCGCTGGCTGTAGCTGTCGGCATAGGCCAGCACCGGCTTGCCGCTTTGCTTGAAGCGCTGCAGCGCGCCGACGACCTCGTGCAGGCCGGCCAGACCTGCGCCTTGCAGCTCCTCGACGTCCAGCAGCAGGGCGCTGATCTTGTCGTCCTTGGCGGCCTGGTCGAGCACGGCGAGCACGTCGCGCAACCGTGTCTGGTGCGGCACGCTCTGGCCGCGGGCCTGGGCGGCCAGCTGCTCGCGCGGGCTGCCGGAAAACTGTTCGACGAGGCTGCCGTCGAGCTTGAGCACCAGCGTCGTCTTGTCGGCCAGCGGCTTGGGACCGCGCGTCATCACGG
>NZ_JBFUMO010000418.1:0-5288 GCF_054049355.1 Roseateles sp. P5_E11
GCATCGAGCCGCGAGCACATCGCCAGCGCGGGCCGGCTTGGGAGCGGCCCTGCGTTCGGCCCGCAAAGAGAAACTGAAATGACGATCCAACTCCAGGCCACCAACATCCACAAGCGCTTCGGTGATCGCGAGGTGCTCAAGGGCATTTCCTTCGCGGCGCGGCGCGGCGATGTCGTCACGTTGATCGGGTCCTCGGGCTCGGGCAAGAGCACCTTCCTGCGCTGCCTGAACCTGCTGGAACAGCCCAACGAAGGCGAACTGAGCCTGTGCGGCGAAGCGCTGAAGCTGACCCGCGACCGCGACGGCACGCTGAAGGCCGCCTCGCCTCAGCAGCTGCAGCTGTGGCGCGCCAAACTGGCCATGGTGTTCCAGAACTTCAACCTCTGGGCTCACATGACAGTGCTGGAGAACGTCATCGAGGCACCCATCCACGTGCTGGGCAAGCCCAAGGCCGAGGCCATCGAGCGCGCGCAGGCGCTGCTGGCGCGCGTCGGTGTCTCGCATCGTGCCAACGTCTACCCGGCCCAGCTGTCGGGCGGCGAGCAGCAGCGCGTGGCCATTGCCCGGGCGCTGGCGGTCGACCCCGAGGTCATGCTGTTCGACGAGCCCACGTCGGCGCTGGACCCGGAACTGGTCGGAGAGGTTCTCAAGGTCATGCGCGACCTGGCGGCGGAAGGCCGCACGATGATCGTCGTGACCCACGAGATGGGCTTTGCGCGCGAGGTCTCCAACCACTGCCTGTTCCTGCACCAGGGCAAGGTCGAAGAGGAAGGCAACCCCAAGGAGATGCTGCTGCGCCCGCAGTGCGAGCGGTTGCAGCAGTTCCTCAGCGGCGGGCTGAAGTAGGGCGGCATGCACCGCGCGCTGGCCCGACTGCTGTGGCGCGCGCTGGCGGTGCTGAGCCTCGTGCTGGCCATGATCGGCGTCGTGCTGCCGGTGCTGCCGACGGTGCCCTTCCTGCTGCTGGCCGCCTGGGCGGCCGGCAAGGGCTGGCCGGCGCTGGAGACCTGGCTGCTCAACCACGCGCACTTCGGCCCCGGCATCCGCCGTTGGCGCGAGCGCGGCGCCGTGCCGCGTCGCGCCAAGTGGCTGGCGGTCGTGATGATGGCCTGCAGTGCCGTCATGCTGGTGCTGACACCGGCGCCGCTGGCCGTGAAGATCGCCGTGCCCGCCATGATGGCCGCCGTGGCGATCTGGCTGTGGCGCCGCCCGGAAACCTAKGCCGCCGGCCGCCAGTCGTGGGCCACCAGTGAATCGATGACGGCCTGCTGCGCCGTGCTCAGCGGCCGCTCCGACTGCACCAGCAGCTTGACCTCTCGGACGATCGGGCAGTCGGCCGTGCGCACATGCATGAGCCCGGCGGCGTCGGCGATGGACCGGGGCATGAAGGCGACGCCGAAGTTGGAGCGCACGAAGGCCTGAATCCAGTCCTCGCGGTGGGACTGCTGCACCACCTCCAGCCGCACGCCGCGATCAATCAGCAGGCGCTCGATATAGCTGGAGAACTCGCAGTAGATGCGCTCGCAGTAGCGCTCGCGATCCAGCTCGGCCATGTCAATGGTCTGCCGGCCACTGAAGCGATGGTCCTCGCCGATGGCGACGACGTAGTCCTCGAGGAACAGCATCTGCGCCTCGAAGCGGCGCGGCGTCTCATAAGGCGAGCACATGATGCCRATATCGACGTCGCCGCGGCCCAGCTCGTCGGTCAGCGCCTCCAGGTTGCCTTCGCGGAAATGYAGTTCGATGGCATGCCGATCCTGGCTTTCGACAAAGCCAGGCAGCACCTGATGGAAGTCGATGGTGCACATGACGCCGACGCGCACCACCTCGCGCTTGTCGCGCTTGAAACGGCGCGCCTGCTCGCGCGCGGCCTGGGCGGTGTCGAAGATCTGGCGGAAATTGGGCAGCATGGCCTGGCCAAGCTCGCTGAGCTGGACGGAGTTCTTGGTGCGGTCGAACAGCCGGCCACCGATCGTCTCCTCCAGCCGCTGGATGGCCTTGGTCAGCGCCGGCTGCGACACGAAGGACCGCTCCGACGCGCGCGTGAAGTTCAGCGTCTCGGCCACGGCCAGGAAATAGCGGATCTGGTAGAGCTCCATGCGCGGCGGTCGCGTGGGCCGGCGGTTTCCTTACATATCCCGCGATAACCCATGCGCATCGCGTCATGAATTGATGAGATTTCCCGGCTGAGGCAGCGATCCAGACACTGCGGCCCTCGCTTCATCCAGCCGCCATGTCCACCACAGCACCTCACCCGCCAGTCCGCACCATCGCCATCGTCGGCGGCGGCTTTGCCGGCACCACGCTGGCCAAGTCGCTTCACGGCCGCATGCCCGCAGGCTGGCAGCTGCTGCTGATCAGCGAGGAGAGCTACACCACCTTCAACCCCATGCTGCCCGAGGTGGTGGGGGCTGGCGTCTTCCCCGAGCATGTGGTGGCACCGATCCGCGAGATGCTGCCCGGTGTGCGCTTCGTGATGGGCGCCGTCAGCCGCATCGACAAGGCGGCCCGGCGCCTGACCTGCGACACCCTGCACGGCCCGCTCGAGTTCGGCTACGACCATCTCGTGCTGGCCCTGGGCCAGCGCGCCCGCCTCGACCTGCTGCCCGGCATGGCCGAACACGCCCTGCCGCTGAAGCTGGTGGGCGACGCCATGCACATCCGCAACCGCGTGCTGCAGGCTCTGGCCCGCGTGGAACTCTGCGACGACGCGACGCAGGGGCAGGCCCTCGCCCACTTCGTCGTCATCGGCGGCGGCTTCTCCGGTGTCGAGGTGGCCGGCGCGCTGGCCGACTTCGTCAAGAGCGCCAGCCGCCACTACCCACGCACCCGTGCCGCCGGCTTCGGCATCACGCTGCTGCATGACGGTGACCGGCTGCTGCCCGAGCTGCCRCCGGCCCTGGGCGACGCCGCCGAACGCTCGCTGTCGCGCCGCGGCGTGCACGTGCGCTGCGGCACCCGGGCCGCGCGCATCCATGCCGACGCGGTCGAACTGTCCGACGGCCAGAAGCTGCCGAGCGCAACGGTTGTCTGCACCGTCGGCASTCGGCCCAACCCGCTCGTGGAAGCGCTGGCCCCGCCGCTGCAGCGCGGCCGCATCGCCACCGAGGCCGACGGTCGCGTGCAGGACGAGCCCGCCCTGTGGGCCCTCGGCGACTGCGCCGCCCAACCCAATGCCCGCGACGGCCTGATCTGCCCACCGACGGCGCAGTTCGCCGTCGCCCAGGCCAAGGCGCTCGCCAACAACCTGCTGCTCAAACTGCGCGGCCAGCCCACCAAGCCCTTTGCCTACGCCGCCCGCGGAATGATGGCCACGACCGGCCACCTCAAGGGCGTGGCGCTGCTGTTCGGCCTGCGCCTGTCGGGCCTTCCCGCCTGGCTGTTGTGGCGCGGCTACTACCTGCTGCGCATGCCCACGCTGGGCCGCAAGACGCGCATCTGGGTCGAGTGGACCTGGGGCCTGTTCTTTCCCCTCGACATCACGCACCTGCGCTTCACCCGCACGACCGAGGTCGACCGCGGCACCTCCAACTCATCCGTTCCCAAGTAAGGAGAACCCACCATGTTCATTGGCAAGACCGCCCTCGTCACGGGCTCCACATCCGGCATCGGCCTGGGCATCGCCCGCTCGCTGGCCGCCCAGGGCGCCAACGTCGTGCTCAACGGTTTTGGCGACGCGCCGGCCATCGAGAAGCTGCGACTCGAACTCATGGAACAACACGACGTGCAGGTGCGCTACGACCCGGCCGACATGAGCCAGCCCGACCAGATCGACCGCATGATGGGCAAGGCGATTGCCGAGTTCGGCGCCGTCGACCTGCTCGTCAACAACGCCGGCATCCAGCATGTGGCGCCGGTCGAAGAGTTCCCGGTCGACAAGTGGTACGCCATCCTGGCGATCAACCTCAGTGCGGGCTTCCACACCACCCGCCTGGCCGTGCCGGCCATGAAGAAGAAGGGCTGGGGCCGCATCGTCAACGTGGCCTCGGCCCATGCGCTGGTGGCCAGCAAATACAAATCGGCCTACGTGGCGGCCAAGCATGGCGTGGCTGGCTTCACCAAGACCGTGGCGCTGGAGTTGGCCGAGGCCGGCATCACGGTCAACGCGGTCTGCCCGGGCTATGTGCTGACACCGCTGGTCGAGCAGCAGATCCCCGACACCGCCCGCGCCCGCGGCATCAGCGAGCAGGCCGTCATCCGCGACGTGCTGCTGGCCGCCCAGCCCACCAAGCAATTCGTCACCGTCGAACAGGTCGCGGCGCTGACGTCCTTCCTCTGTTCCGACGACGCCGCCTCCATCACCGGCGCCGTGCTGCCCATCGAGGGTGGCTGGACGGCGCAGTGATTTTTCTCCCCCCCTTCCCCCCAACGCTCCAGGAGCACCCCATGAAGACCATCCGCACCCGCACTTCCCGCTTCAGCCACCTCGTGGCCGCCGTCGCCGCCCTCGTCGCCAGCCTGGCAGGCGGCAGCTCGCACGCCGGTGAATGCCCGGCCGACAAGGTCATGGCCAATGCGCTGGCCGACGCCGCCACGGCCCCCGTCGGCGTGACTGACACCGAGCTGGCGTCCATCGACCTGGTCAAGGAGAACGTGCACCTGGCCCAGCGCCGCCTGCGCATGCGCCACATGACCATTGCGCCCGGCGGCGTCGTGCCCTTCCACAGCCACGAGGACCGGCCCGCGCTGATCATGGTCAACAGCGGCGAGATCTACGAGAACTCCAGCAAATGCGCCGTGCCCATCCTGCACAAGGCCGGCGACATCTCGCGCGAGTTCCTCGGCACCAAGCACTGGTGGAAGAACAGCACCAACGCACCGGTCGAGCTGACCATCGCCGACATCGTCAACGACGGCAAGCCCGCCACGATGAAGGAACACATGTAAGCCCGCGACCCCGCCCGCCGACCCACGCCCACCTACCCAGCCGAGACCCACCATGGCCACCAAGAATGCTTCCCCCACATCGCGTCCGCAGGTCGTCCTGGTGCTCCAGGGCGGCGGTGCGCTGGGCGCCTACCAGGTCGGCGTCTACCAGGCGCTGCACGAAGCCGGCATCGAGCCGGACTGGGTCATCGGCACGTCCATCGGCGCCATCAACGCCGCGCTGATCGCCGGCAACCCACCGGAGCGGCGCATGGAGAGGCTCAACGACTTCTGGCGCCAYGTCGAGCAGCAGAACCGCCTGGCCGGGCCGCTGGACTGGCTGGGTATGGGCAACCTGATGGCCAACATGACGACGGTGATGCGTGGCATCCCGGCCTTCTTCGAGCCCAACCTGGCGGCCC
>NZ_JBFUMO010000419.1:0-5253 GCF_054049355.1 Roseateles sp. P5_E11
GCAGTAGATGCAGCCGTGTTCGCAGCCTCGATACGGGTTGATGGAGTAGTCGAAGGAGATGTCGGGCGACTGGTTGCTGGTGACGATCTTCTTGGCGTGCTCTTCGATGATCTGCGTGGCCACCGGCACATGCTCTTCGCCGGCCTCCTGGTCCAGCGAACCCCAGCCGTCGTCGTACTGCTCACGCTCGCGCTGCTCGAAGCGATGGGGCATGGCGGTGGCCGTGCCACGGCCCTTGATGGAGTCGATCGGGACGAGGGCCGGCTGGGCGGCGGCAATGCGGGTGGGAGCAGGCGACATACTGTAAATATATACAGTATTTTGACGATATTCCAGGCAAACCCCGCGCCTCCTCGGGATGGTGGCGTGACACGCCTTGCGTAGAGTCCGCCCGATGCCCCATCCACTTGCGCGGCCCTGGCCGCTGTTGCTTCTTGCCCTGGCCGCGACCTGCGGCGCCGCCTCACCCCTGCCGACCCCGGGGCACTACCGCATCGATGGCGAAGCCACCATGCGCAGCGGCAGCGGCCCCCTGTTGGTCGAACGCGTCGAGCGCTGGGACGGCAGCAACGGCAACCGCTTCATCACCACGCGGGCCGACGGCCGCTCCCACCAACAGACCTATGCCGGCACCGAGCCGGTGACCTGGTGCGTGCCGGCTGCCTCGGTGCCGCCCAACCAGTTGCCCGACCGCTGCAAGACACGCTGGTGGCCGGCACAGGGCGGCACCCTGCTGCAGGCCGAGTGCCAGGCCGGCCGGCTGCAGGAGCAATGGAAGCAGCTCGACGCCAAGACCTGGGAGCGGCAGATGCGCCTCACGCTCGCGCCGGGAGGCGGTGGCAGCGACCCCGCGGCCGCTCTCGCCATGGTCGAGCGGGGCCTGTCGCCAGCCGAGGCCGCCAAAGCCCGCGCGGCGATCGCGGCCCTGCCCTCGGCCCAGGGCCGGGCCGCCGCGATGGCGCCGGTCTACGAAAAGATCGAGGCCACCATCCGCAACGGCAAGCCGGAGGAAGCAGCCGCCGCGCGCCAGCAACTGGCCGCCCTGCAAGCCGCCCAAGGCGGCAGTGGCGTGACGTGGACGACGACGCTGACCGAGCGCTGGACACTCACCGGCGATCACTGCAAGCCGGGCTCCTGAAACGCAGCCGCGACCGCGAGAACGCGGCCGAGATAATCCGCCCGCTTTCCCCTTGGCGACTTTTGCCCTTTTGGCAGGTGCCCTCGTCCGCCCAATGCCTCTCGAAGCGATTCCCGGCACCCCCGCCCGACTGCGCGATCAGCGCGACTACATGCGCCTGCTGGGGGCCCGCGTGACCGGCGGCGCAGCCAACCAGATGCTGATGGTGGCCCTGGGCTGGCAGATGTACGACCTCACCTCCAGCGCCTGGGACCTGGGCCTGGTCGGCCTCGCGCAATTCCTGCCTGCCCTGCTGCTCACCTTGCCGGCCGGCCATGTCGTGGATCAGCACGACCGGCGCCTGCTGCTGGCCGCCAGCCTGGGCCTGCAACTCGTTGCCGCGGCCTGCCTGGCGCTGTCCAGCGCCAGTGGCTGGGTGGGGCCGAACATGATCCTGATGCTGTCCGTGCTGCTGGGCTGCGCCCGCGCACTGCAGATGCCATCGCAGCAGGCCCTGATGCCGACGCTTGTGCCCCCCATGCTGCTGCCCCGTGCCGTGGCGGCGGCCAGCTCGTCGATGCAGGTGGCCATCATTGCGGGCCCGGTCCTGGGCGGCGTGCTCTATGCGCTCGGGCCCTGGGCGACGGGTGCTGCCGCGCGCGGCGATGCGGCGCATTGGGGCGCGGCCATCGTCTACGGCGTCTCGCTGCTGTTGCTCGCCGCGGCGACAGCCAGCGTGTTGACGATCCGCCATCGCGCCGCGCCGTTGCGCCGTGCGGCCCCCGACCTGGCGCAGCTGACGGCCGGCATCCGTTTCATCTGGCAGAGGCCCGTCTTGCTCGGTGCAATCTCGCTGGACCTGTTCGCCGTGCTGCTCGGCGGTGCCACCGCCCTGCTGCCCATCTTTGCGCGCGACATCCTGCACACCGGCCCCGAGGGGCTGGGCCTGCTGCGCTCGGCCCCGGCCCTGGGCGCCGTCGTCGTCGGCGTCTGGCTGGCCCGCCACCCCATCGCACGCCGCGCCGGCCACTGGCTGCTCGGCGCCGTGGCGGTGTTCGGCTTGACGATGATCGCGTTTGCGCTGACGACCTCCTTCCTGGTCGCCTTCGCCGTGCTGGCCGTCAGCGGTGCGGCCGACATGTTCAGCGTCGTCATCCGCCAGTCCCTGGTGCAGCTCGAGACGCCGGACGAGATGCGCGGCCGCGTCGGCGCCGTGAATTCGGTCTTCATCGGCGCGAGCAACCAGTTGGGCGAGTTCGAGTCCGGCGCGACGGCGGCCCTGCTTGGCCCGGTCGGCTCAGTGCTGCTCGGCGGCATCGGCACGCTGGCCATCGTCGCGCTTTGGTTCAAGGTCTTCCCGGCGCTGGCACGGCGAGACAGCCTGCAGCCCGAGTTGCGTGAAACGTTGGCGCGTTGATCGCGCCGACTACGCGTAGGCCACGACCTACATCTTCACGCGGCCTCGGCGAGATGGCTGGCCCACGCACCGGCGACTAGATTTGAACGGTCGGAAGCCAGGAGCTGTAGCCTCAACAGGCCGCTCAACAGGCCAACGGCGGAACGCTCGACGCCTCGCGTCGAGCGTTCTCTTTTGCCCAACGCTTCGGAACGCCGCCAGGCACACGGCTTGCCCATCGCCCATCACATGAGCAGCGTCCGCATCCAACCCTTCAATCCCGACAAGATGAGGAGGTGAACATGGACGTCTCGGGGCTTTTCGCCATCCACGTGTCGCCACTGGAGCTGATGCTGCGGGGCACGCTGATGTACTGGTTCCTGCTGCTGATCTTCCGCTTCGTGCTGCGGCGCGACCCCGGCTCCTTCGGCGTCGCCGACATCCTGATGGTGGTCGTGATCGCAGATGCCTCGCAGAACGCCATGTCGGGCAGCTACGACACAGTGGCCGAGGGCTGGATCCTGGTCGCTACGCTGGTGTTCTGGAACTATGCGCTGGACTGGGCCAGTTGCCGCTGGCCCCTCGTGCACAAGCTCACCGAGCCTGCGCCACTGCAGCTCGTCAAGGCGGGGCGCGTGCTGGGCCGCAATCTGCGCAAGGAGTTCCTGACGCGCGAGGATCTGGAGGCCCAATTGCGCCAGGCTGGTGTCGAGGACGTCGGCGCGGTGCGGGCGGCCTACCTGGAGGGCGACGGCAAGCTGTCGGTGCTGCGCTACGACGACAAGCCGCCTGCGCGGCGGGACAAGGACGAAGGGCCACCCGGCGCGTGATGCCAGCCGAGACACGGCACACTGCTGCCCCGGCCCGCCCTCAACACGGAAGGACGAATTTGAAAGCCGATGACGAAGGCCTGCAGCGCAGCGAGGAGCGTTTTCGCCTGCTGGTGGACAGCGTGCGCGACTATGCGATCTTCATGCTGGATCCCGCCGGCCATGTGCTGACCTGGAACGCCGGCGCCGAACGCTTCAAGGGATACAAGGCGGACGAGATCATCGGCGGCCATTTCTCGCGGTTCTACCCGCCGGAGGCACTGGCCCGGCAWCTGCCTGCTCATGAACTTGAGATGGCCGCGCGCGAAGGCGCCTTCGAGGACGAGGGTTGGCGCGTGCGCAAGGACGGCTCGCTGTTCTGGGCCAATGTCGTCATCACGGCGATGCGCGACCCGACAGGACGGTTGGTGGGTTTCGCCAAGGTCACGCGTGATCTGACGCAAAGGCGCAACCACGAGGAGGCGCTCAAGCGCAGCGAGGAGCGTTTCCGGCTGTTGGTCGAGGGCGTGGCCGACTACGCCATCTTCATGCTGGACGTGAATGGCCGCGTGGCGTCCTGGAACGAAGGTGCGCAGCGCATCAAGGGCTACGCCGCCGAGGACATCCTGGGCGAGCATTTCTCCATCTTCTACCCGCCCGAAGTGCGCGAAAGCGGTTGGCCCGAATACGAGCTGCAGCAGGCCCAGGAGATCGGGCGTTTCGTCGACACGGGCTGGCGGCTTCGCAAGGACGGCACGAGCTTCTGGGCCCAGGTGAGCATCACGGCGCTGCGGGACGAGACCGGGCAGTTGATCGGCTACGCCAAGCTGACGCGCGACCTGACGGCCAGCATGCGCATCGAGGCCATGGAAATCGCCAACCGCGAACACGAGGAAATCCTGGACGCCGAGCGCAACGCGCGCATTGCCGCCCAGCGCGCCACGCGCATCAAGGACGAGTTCCTCGCCACGCTGTCGCACGAACTGCGCACGCCGCTGACGGCCATCCTCGGCTGGACCCAGGTGCTGCTGCGGGCCAAGCCGGGCGATGAGCGCGTCAATCTGCAGCGCGCCATCGAGGTCATCGATCGCAATGCGCGTGCCCAGGTGCAGCTCATCGACGACCTGCTGGACCTGAACCGCATCATGACCGGCAAGCTGAGGCTGGACCTGCAGCAACTGAGCATGGCCAATGTCATCCAGGCGGCCGTCGAAACCGTCACTCCTTCGGCATCGGCCAAAGGTGTGGAGCTGCAATCCCTGCTGGATACGGGCCCCGCCATGGTCAATGGCGACAGCGGTCGGTTGCAGCAGGTGGTGTGGAATCTGCTGAACAACGCCATCAAGTTCACGCCCGCGGGCGGCCGGGTGCAGGTGCTGCTGCAGCGCGTCAACTCCCAGGTGGAATTCAGTGTCAGCGACACCGGCATCGGCATCCCGGCCGCCTTCCTGCCTCAGGTGTTCGATCGCTTCACGCAGCAGGACGGTTCCACCTCGCGGGCCCACGGCGGCCTGGGCCTGGGCCTGGCGATCTGCAAGCAGCTCATCGAACTGCACGGGGGCAGCATCCGCGCCGAGAGCGCCGGCGAAGGCCGGGGCGCGAGCTTTTTCGTCAGGTTGCCGCTGTCTGCCCTGCAGGCGGCCGGAGAGCGTGACGAGGATCCTGCCTCTGCCGATGCGCGGGCCAGCGAGAATCTCGCCCTCCCCAAGCTGGACGGCGTGCACATCTTCGTGCTGGACGACGAGCAGGACACACGCAGCCTGCTGTGCCGCATCCTGGAGGATCAGGGGGCCCGGGTGGTGGCCTTTGCCTCGGCGCAGGAGTTGCTGAAGGCCGTCCAGCTGTCACGGCCGACCGTCATCGTCAGCGATGTGGGCATGCCCGGCGTGGACGGCTATCAGATGATCCGCACATTGCGAGCGACCGAGACG
>NZ_JBFUMO010000420.1:0-5251 GCF_054049355.1 Roseateles sp. P5_E11
GAATCGGGCGCCGCAGCGGGGCGGGCTGTCAGGCAAGCCGCGCCCGATGGCCTGACGCTGTTGCTGGCCCGGGTGGGCAGCGTTGCCATCCTGCCGGCGCTGTCGCCACGCACGGCCGCGCCATTGAGTGACTTCACGGTGTTGGCCGTGCTCGACCAGGCGCCGCTCATCTGCGCCGTTCGCAGCGGCACGCCCATTGTGTCCATGCGCGAGTTGCTGGCAGCCATCGCCGCGACGCCAGCGCAGTTGCGCTACAGCACGAGCGGTGCCGGCACCCTGCAAAACCTGGCCGTGCGCTATCTGTTGGCATTGAACGGCCTGCCGGGCGACGCGGCCAAGCCGGTGCATTTCGGCCAGGACTCACTGGCCACCCAGGCCCTGCTCAACGGCGAGGTGGATTTCAGCTGCAACACCGCGCGCAGCATCATGCCGGCCGTGCAGTCGGGCGCCCTGCGTGGATTGATGACGACGGCCCACGGGCGGCTGAGGTCGCTGCCACAGCTGCAGAACGCCGCCGAGCTCGGCCTGCGCGATATGCAGCAATTGCAGGGYTGGTCGGCCCTGCTCGGGCCGGCGGGCATGCCGGCCGAGGCCGTTCTGCGCTGGCGCGCACTGCTCGACAAGGTCGCCGCCGATCCGGAATGGCAGGCCGGCACCGAAGCGCTGAGCGCGTCGGCGCGCATCCACGCAGTCAAGGACCCGACGCAGTACTTGCGCCAGCAGGGGCAGTTCTACGAGCGCCTCGTGACGACGCTGGAGGCCCGGCCATGAGCCTGGGCAGTCCGTCGCGCCGTCGACTCTGGCCTTGGATCGTGGACGCGGCGCTGGTCGTGCTCATCTTGGTGATGGGCCTGGCAGGTAGCGTGGGCGCCTACCGCTCGCTGGCGCTGAAGGCTGCGGGCCAGCAGCGCGAGCTGTTGAACGCGATGGGGCAGAGCGTCGTCGGCGCCTTTGATCTGCAATTGGTGAGGGTGGTGGAGACGCTGCAGGCGGCCAGYCGGATGTTGTCGGCCCAACCAGGGCTGACGCGCGCTCAATTCGCACGCTATGGCGCCGGCTTGGTCACCGATTCCTCGGCCCTGACCCTGCTGGAGTGGCAGCCCGTCGTGCCGCATGCGCAGCTGGCTGAGTTCGAGAGGCAGGCGAATCTGGAGCAACCGGGCTATCGCGTCGTCGAGCCGGCGCCGCAATACCAGGGCGATGGGCTCATCGCCGCGCGCGAGCGCGACATGCATGTGCCGGTGCGCTATTCCTGGCCCGAGAACGGCTCCGCCGTCGGTGTGGACATGGCCTTCGACCCGCGCCGCATGCGCTCCAAGCTGCTCGCCCGCGATGCCGGCGTGCCCATCGCGTCCGAGACATTTCCGTTGATCCGGCTTGGCCAGCAGGCGGCCGCCATCAGCGGCTTCGCGGTGTCCGCGCCGGTCTACCGGATCTCGCAGCCGGCGGGCGTCGAGGCGCGTCGCCGCGAGCTGACGGGCTTCCTGGCCGGCGTCATCGAGCTGCCGACGCTGATGGCCGAGGCGGCGCTGCGGGCCGACGCCAATGGCCTGGATGTCTTCGTCTTCGACCAGGAGGAGAAGCACCGGCTCATCTATTCATCGGCCGGCAGTGAACCCTTCCAGTCCGACGAGCGCGACACGGCGCTGAGCATCGACGTGGGCGGGCGCCCCTGGCAACTGGTGCTCAGGCCCCGGCCCGGCGTGCTGGCTGGCGAAGGTGACAGAACACCGCTACTGGTCCTGGCCGCAGGCAGCCTGGCAACCCTGCTCGTCGCGTTGGCGGTGGCGCGCAGCCTCGTCGTCAGGCGCCGCCTGGAGCGGACCGAGGCCGACCTGGCCGAGGATCGCCAGCGCATGGCCAATGTGCTGGACGGCACGGCGGCCGGCACCTGGGACTGGCATATCGACACCGGCCGGCTCGACATCAACGAGCGTTGGGCCCAGATGCTGGGCCGCAACCGCGCCGAACTCGAACCTGTGACGAGCACGACCTGGGAAAGACTCTGCCATCCCGGCGACCTCATCGAGTCCAACCTGGCGATGAAGCGTCATTTCAGCGGTGCGGACGAGCGCTACACCGCCGAGTTCCGCATGCGCCATGCCGAGGGCCACTGGGTCTGGGTGCAGAGCAACGGCAGCGTCTTCGAGCGTGACGCCCAGGGGCGCCCGCTGCGATTGGCCGGCACGCACATGGACATCTCCCGCCGCAAGGCTGACGAGCAGCGGCTGTATGACGATGCCCGCGCCCTGGAGGCGGCAAACCGCCAGTTGCGCGACCTGGCCATCGTCGACGCCCTGACCGGCGCCTTCAACCGGCGTCATTTCAATGATGTCTGCCTGGCCGCCCTGGCCGGCGCCCAGCGCGGCCAGGCCGTGGCCTTGTGCATGCTCGACGTGGATCATTTCAAGGCCTACAACGACCGCTACGGCCACCAGGCCGGCGATGCCGTCCTCAAGGCCCTGGCGCAGACGCTCAAGGACTCCCTCAAGCGCTCGACCGATGCGCTGTTCCGCCTGGGCGGCGAGGAGTTCGGCGTGATCTTCTCGGCCACGTCGGCCGAGACGGCCGAGCATTTCGTCAGCCAGCTCAGCGCTGCCCTGCACGCCCTGGCTCTGCCTCACGAGGGCAGCCCTCAGCGCGTTGTGACCGCCAGCTTCGGCCTGGCCTGGTGGGCCGCGCCGAGCTCCAACCTGACGCCGGAGGCCATGTACGCCGCGGCCGACGACGCCTTGTACGAAGCCAAGCGCTGCGGCCGCGATCAGATCGTCATTCGCTGCTTCCTGGCCGGCGAAGGCGAAACCCGAACGTCAGAGCCGATGGCGCTGAGCGACCGTCAGGCGTAGCGCGTCGCGCGGCCCTCGCGCACGAAGGCCCAGAGCTCCAGCCCCAGGCCGCGCGCCGTCGCAATGGCCAGACTGCTGGGGGCCGACATGCAGGCCAGCAAGCCGACGCCGGCCATCGCCGTCTTGTGCACGAGCTCGAAGCTGGCCCGGCTGGACATCAGCACGAAGCCTTCACGCGGATCGGTATCGCGACGGGCGAGGGCGCCGGTCAGCTTGTCGAGTGCGTTATGGCGGCCGATATCCTCGCGCACCAGCAGCAGTTCACCGCTGGGCAGGCACCACGCCGCACCGTGCAGACCACCGCAGCGCGCATTCAGCACCTGCGCGGCGGGCAGGGCGGCCAGGGCCCGGTCCAGCGCCTGCGGGGCCAGCGTTGGCGCGCTGACGGCGGCGGGTTGCAGCGCGCCAAGCAGGGCCAGGCTTTCGACGCCGCACAGGCCGCAGCCGGTGCGGCCTGCCAGGGTGCGCCGGCGCACCTTCAGGCGCTGCTCGCAGGCGGCGGTCACCGTCAGGGCCAGTTCGATGCCTTCGGGCCGGGTCTCGATCTCGACGTCCAGCAGTTCGCGCCGCGACGTGAACCAACCTTCCGCGAGGCCGAAGCCGAGGGCGAAGTCCTCCAGATCGGCCGGCGTGGCCAGCATGACGGCCTGCGAGATGTCGTTGACCGTCAGCGCCACGGGCACCTCGGCGGCGACCTCTTCGTCAGTCGCCGTATTCAGGGGTTTCAATGTCCGCAGCGCGGCCTCGGTTTGCATGGCGGCGATGATAGAAGCCTCGTTTTGCTGGAGCCACCGTGTACCTGCCCGCCCATTTCAAGTCTGCCGACCTCGACCATGCATTGCGCCTGATCGCCGAGCATCCGCTGGCCTTGCTGATCGGGCCGGATGCGCAGGGCGAGAGCTTCGGCAGCCATCTGCCGCTGGTCGTCGTGCCGCAGCAGGACGGCCTTGTGCTGGAAGGCCATATGGCACGCGCCAATCCGCACTGGGGTTGGCTGTCACAGCAGAAGAGCCTGCTGGCCGTCTTCAGCGGCCCGAGCGCCTACATCAGCCCGAGCCACTATGACGCGGTGCAGAACGTGCCGACCTGGAACTATGCGGCCCTGCATGCCTATGGCGACATCGAGTTGATCGACGGCCAGGTCGACAAGGATGGGCTGCTGAAGCGGCTGATCGGCCGCTTCGAGCCCGAGTACGCCGAGCAGTGGCGTGGCCTCAACGAGGACTACCAGCGCAAGCTGCTGGGTGCCATCGTCGGCTTTCGCATCCGCGTGACGCGCTGGGAACTCAAGCTCAAGATGAGCCAGAACCGCGCGGCGGTGGAACGCCAGCGCATTCGCGAGGCGCTCGCGGCCTCCGAGCGGGCCGAAGAACGCGCTACGGCTGAATGGATGACGCGATTGGAGGCCTAGACAGGGACCTCTTCGCCCAGCGCCCGGCGCAGCGCCATCGCGGCATGCGGCGCCCGCTCCTTGGCACCGCTGATGAAGTAGACGAAGACATCGCGCGGCGCCGTGCTCGCCGTGGGTACGGGTTCGATGCGCGGCACGCCCTCGGGCTCGCCGCCCTCGCTCCAGATGCGCGCCGACCCGGCCAGTTGCGGGAAGACCTCGGGCTTGCAGCCCAGCGCCTCTTCCGAGTGCGTGCGCATGATGCGCGTGTAGACGAAGTCGCCCGTCGGCTCGGCAATCGGCGGGTAGTCGTCGGACTCGGTGAACACCGTCGCGGCCTTGTACTGGCGGGCCAGCGCGAGGTATTCGGGGCACTGGAAGCTGGCATGGCGCACGTCCAGTGCATGGCGCAGCTTCAGGCCATCGACTTGAGCAGGCAGCAGTTCCAGGAAGGCCGTCAGATCGCCAGCGTCGAAGCGGTGCGTCGGCGCCAACTGCCAGACGATGGGGCCGAGCTTGTCGCCGAGTTCGGCGATGCCGCTGTCGATGAAGCGCTTGATGGAGTCCGCCCCGTCGGCCAGCACGCGGCGCTGGGTCGCGAAGCGGATGGCCTTGAGCGAGAACATGAAGCCGGCGGGTGCCGTATCGCGCCACTTGGCGAAGGTGGCGGGCTTCTGCGCGCCGTAGTAGGTGCTGTTGATCTCGATGGCCGTGAGGCGTTGGCTCGCATATTCCAGCTCACGGGCCTGCGGCCAGCCCTTGGGATAGAAGTTGTCGCGCCAGGGCTCGAAATTCCAGCCGCCGATACCGACCCTGATGGTTCCGTTGCTCACGCCGACTCCTGGCTGATGGCTGTATGAAAAAACAGTCTATCGGCCAGGGTGCTTGCATTGCAAGAGGGCTTACATGCCCGCGTAGTTCGGCCCGCCGCCGCCCTCGGGCGTGACCCAGACGATGTTCTGCGTCGGGTCCTTGATGTCGCAGGTCTTGCAGTGCACGCAGTTCTGCGCGTTGA
>NZ_JBFUMO010000421.1:0-5245 GCF_054049355.1 Roseateles sp. P5_E11
CGCTTTGAGCGCCTTCGGATCATCGTCAGAGAATCCCGCAAGCGCGTCGACATAGTCTGCGACTTGGTCCCGCAGTTGCTTGGTCCGCAAGATCGCTTGGTAGATCTGCTCGTCGTAACCCGCTACTCCGTCCGGCTTCACGTACAACCGGTCTACCTCGGCGACGACGCTGCGCACAAAGAGCAGCTCCAAGCCGCTACGGTTGGGCTTGCCCTCCTTGATTGCTCTAATCGTGCCCGCAAGCTCCCGCGCCATTGGCAAGGCGCCGCCGCCACCGTCGGCCTTAAGAAAGGCTGGCGGCTGGCCAAGGAGCGGCTCAGGGTGGAGGGGTACGTCGTAGATCTGCCGAAGCAGCTCATCTAGGCCAGGGCCGTATGCCTCGTCTGAGGACATGTCGACGTAAATTCGCCCCCTCATGAACACGGGCAGGAAGGCCTCGCCGTGCTYGTCACGCTCGCAAACCACGGGGATGAACTTCGTCTGCCCGACCTTCGTGTACAGCTCTTGCGAAATGATCTGACTCTCGGTTCCAACGCCCCCCGACCGGCTGTCGGCTTTCTCCGCATACTTGCGGTCGCACAGCACGAGAACCTTGGCCACCGACTCGTCGGTCACCATGGACTCCATGAAGACGTATTTGTCCTGGCCGGGCTTCAGTCGCCACTTGTCCAGGACGGCGTCAACACCGTGAGTCCGTAGAGCAGTCGCCAGCTCCATGACGAAGCGTTCATGGTCGGAACCCGACCAGCTGTAAGAGATGAATATCTTTGGCTGTTCTTTGGTCGCGCTCATCGCCCACCCTCTTTTGCCGAGGCATTCTAGGGATCGGCTGGTTGCCGACGCAGCCGCGCCCTGCAAACCGCGCACGAGCTGCCAGCGAAGAGCCAGTTCTGTCGCCCACCGGTAGGCAAGCCCTGTACTCAGGGCGAGATCACCGATGAGATGCCGCTCACCGCGCCGTGGTAAGCAAGGCAGAGGTGCCTAAGCACTGAACATCGGATGCATAGGCGACGTAGCCTACTCGAAGCCGGTCGTTGGCGGAGCAGCCGCAGCGGCCGCTCCGGCTTCACTTCAAGATCAGTCGGAAGGTCAAGCTGATGCGAGGGCCTACGCCCTCCGCTTTGGGAATTGCGTGCAACCAATCTTCCTGGGATGACGGTGGCATGTACAGCAGCGAGCCACTAGGCAGCAGCAGGCGGTGTTCAAGTGACCTATCGGCCTTGCTGCGAAAAACGAACTCCCTTTCGGTGCCGAGTGAGACGATTGCCACGCCGGTACCGGGCGCCAACTCTTCCGCTGAGTCTGAGTGAAATCCCATCGAGGCGCTGCCGTCCTCGTAGTAGTTGAGCAGGCAGTTATTCGGTGCGAATCCGACGCGCGGCGTGACGTGATCGGCAACGGCCTGTAGCGACGGCAGCATCGGGCGCGCTGGGTACGTCATTTGGGAGTAGTCGTAGGACACGCCGTAGCTCGCCGTTTTTCGCGCCCTCATGCGCTCGTCCCAATCTACGTCCTGGACCAGCTGGCGAAACAGCGCCTGAGAATCTGAAAGCAGGTGGGCGTCAAAGTCGAAGGCTGGGCTCGGTGGATCGGTCTTCATGGCCTTATGTTGCCGAACATTTGAGGCCTCGTCTTGGTGAAGGGCCTACGTCGATTTGCCGCGTACCTGGGCCTTTGGCCCATAAAAAAGGAGGGGCAAGAGCCCCTCCTAGAAAACGCCGAATCAGAACGGGAAGTCGGCCTTCTTGATCTTCACCATCCGGCCATCTTCGTGATGCCACACGATGCCTTCAATCGGCCTGTTCCTCAGGTACTCCATCAGGTCAGCAAAAGTCCGCGGAGCATCCTCGAGCACATCCTCGCCGTGCGGGATGAGCACGTGCTCGGCGAGGTTTTCCGGGTTCGCGCCGTGGCGAGTGCCAATGCGCGGTCCACACACCTCGTAGGTGCCGTCCGGGATCCCTTGCGGGTACCGCACGGCAGCTGCTTCCACCGCCTCGCGGATGTAGCGCGAGTCCGGCCCGTCGGTTGCCACCCAGCCCGGCCAGTGACCGCTCACCGGGTCCGGGCTCGGTTGAGCCGGGATGAACCCAGAGGGCGGCGTGCGACCAGCCTTGGCGTCGTACCGCTTGAACACCACGCCGTCCTTGACCATCACGGCAAGACCGTCCCATTTGCGGGTGGCCTTGCCTTCACCATCGAGCACCCACTGGGCACCAGGGGTGACTTCGTCTCGGACCTTGCGGCTGCCTTCGTAGTTCCGCTGAAACAGCGAAATGATCTTCTTCATGAAAACTCCTTAATTTGGTTGATGAAATTTCGAGTCCCATCGCCTGCCATTAAGGGTGTCCGCCGCTAGAAGCCGAGAAGTCTCGACCTCCAAACAGCGGACGCGAAGTGTAGCCAGGGCAAGGAAGTCGATGACTCCCCGGCGTTGCTCACTGTTGGCCATGCCACACCCGAGCGGTTGCTGGAGGTAGCCCGGTGGCTGGGTGGGGTATCGCCAACAGCGAACCATAGAAACCCCCGCTTGGCGCCGCTTCTGCCGAGCTGTACAACCCCGCCAGCAATTCCGGGGTAGTTCAGCGGCAAGAACGCTTGGCTCTAGACCGAGAGGGCGCTGGTTCGAATCCAGCCCCCGGACCCAGACATGACATCGCGACCAACATCGAGCAACGAACCGCCCGAGGCGACTGCCATCGGGCTCGACTACAGCGCCCACCAATTGCAGCGGGCGCTGGATGCCGCCGCGCGCGGCGAGCCGGCGCAGGAGCGCGTGCGGCGCTGGCGCGATGTGATTGGCGGGCTGCTGTCCGGCACCTTGCTCGCCGGCTCGCGCCAGCCCGTCGCCGGTTACCCAACATGGGTGACGCTCGAGGTCCTCAACGGCGGGTTTGCGACTGGCGGGGCACTGGCGGCCGGACCTTTGCAGCCCTTCGAGGAGGCGCTGCTGGACGAGCTGGGCCTGCGCGGCGCCGAGGCCCCGCGGCTGGCGCTGAACCGCTACTTTTTGTTGGACGCAGGCCTGACGCGTCTACTGCAGGCGTTGGAGTCGGGAGCGCTGAGTCTGCAGGTGCCCGAAGAAGCCGCACTGCCGACAGTCGCGTGGTTGATGTCGCGCGGACATGCCGACGAGGCCGGCCAGCTTGTGCAAGCTTTGGCGCCGCTGGCTCACGAGCTGAGGTTCTATCCGAAGCTGGATGCAAGGGAGCCTGTCAGCGACGCCCTGGTCCACCTTGAAACGGCAGGGCAAGTAGTGAAGCGCTTGCGCGCGATGCGGCGCAACAAGAGTGTGCTGGCTCAGCGCGACACGGTGGGCACTTGGCTGCCCTATTACGACGCGGCCGTGACCCTGGTGCTGGAGACGGTAGAGGGCGACCTCCCCATTGCTGCACGAGACGATCAAGGCCAATGGCGGCGCGGTGAGCACGGGCAGTTTCTCGTGACAGGTGGTTGGCCATTCAAGCGCTTCACCGAAGATTGGTCACTGCGTGCTCGCCGCTGGCTCAGCGTGGTCCACGACACTCAGAAGCAGAGCCAGCCAAGCAAGCGGTTCACCGACCCTAAAGCGCCATTCGGTGTGCTCAGGCGCACTCTGCAGCAAGCGGCGCTGGAACCCCAGTCGGTGGCTGCGAGCGATGTCGGCCGCGTGCGCTTGATCGTGGCGCGCTACGTGGTCAGCCATGGCGTGCCGGGCTCGGAGTCTGCGCGAGCCGTCMGTGAGCGCCAGCAGCATGCCAAGGCGAAGACGCACCAGGAGATCGCAAGCGATGTGGCCGCCAAGCTGGCCGAACATCCTGCGACGACAGGGCTGGATGACGCTCAACCTGTGCTGCACGAGGCCGGGTTACTTGAAGAAGGCAAACGCGTGCCGCCGGGCATACAGCGTCGCCTGCAGCGCTGTGTCAACGACACGCCTGAGGGATTGATCCGCCGCGGTGTTGTCACGTCGGGCGAGGTGCTGGCGACGCTGCTGCCGCAGCGAACCAGCCAATTGCGCGCCGCAGGTTTTGCGGATGTCGATCTGCGCGCCCTGTACGCGGCCACCTATCGTGCCTTTCGACGTCGCCGTTCGTTGCTGCTACTGAACTTGCAGAAGCAGGTGCAGTTGGAGGAGCTTCCTTGGGTGGCGGCGATGAGGCGCTTTTGCAACCAGGGCGCTGAGGCCGCGCGCGGCGCTGGCTTGGCGCTTGAGGAATTTGCCGGCGTGGCGTTGAACGGGTTCCCGCAGACCCAATTGCCCAACAAGCTGCTGCAGGAGTTTGTCGCCCTGGCCGACGAGGCCGGCGTTGCCCTCCCATTCACGGAGGAGCTGGCTGCGGATATCTTCATGGGCGCCTTCTCGTCCAAGTTCGCTCGGGCAGCGCAGGTGGCAGCAGCGCAACTGCAGGGGTCGCTGTACGAGCGCTACTACCGGTTGGAATACCTGGATATCTCAACTCGGCTGAGCATCGCTGGCGCGGCCCAGGCCGAGGCAGAAACACTCGCGAAGATCTGCACCGAACGTGCCGGCAAATCGCCCGGTGGCGTGRGAGTGTCACGGGCGGCAAGCAATGGCCGTGTCATCGAGCAGCAGCTCATCGTCACCACCCACAACCTAGCTGCCCTGCTCCAGTTGCCAGGCATGCGCGAACGGCTGGAAGGCCGCGCCATGGACCTGGCCCGCGACTGTCTCAGCTGGGTGCAGCGCCACCTGCAGTTGCGCAGCGGCGACTGGCGCGTGGAGTTGCATCGCGTCAAGAACGCGGCCTACGCCTGGCGGCAGATGGTGTTCTTCCTGTCGCTTCGGGCAGGCGATGTGCCCGCGTTCCTGGCTGAGGCGCAGGCGCTGTTGGACAAGCAGCCCGAAGCCTTTGCGAAGCGCTTCCAGCCTGCGTTGGACGGACTGCGCATGGCCACCGAGGAGCCACATCGCTGGACGGCCAGTTCTGAGTCTGCGCCCTTCCTGGGCTGGTGGCAGACTGACCGCTGGCGAACACCCCAGCAGGGCAGGTAGGCCTTGGTCACGGACTACAAGTGCCCTGGCTGCGATCTCCGCCTATCGACAGGGAGCTACCACTATCACCGGATCGAAACCGGCTACGGCGGCCGAGCGCTCCTGGCATGTTCGGCCTGCGGAACCCAACATGCCGTAGAGCTTGCTCTGCCGAGTCGAGGTCCCGAGTTCTATTCGGTTCAAAGGCTAGTGGTCGACTCGGTGCCTGAGGCCGCGATGTCGCGAGTGGTGCAGTGGCTCCGAAAAGAC
>NZ_JBFUMO010000422.1:0-5244 GCF_054049355.1 Roseateles sp. P5_E11
TCACGCCGCTGCTGGCCGGCGGCGGGCAGGAAGGTGCGCTGCGCTCGGGCACCGAGAACATGTCGGGCATTGCCGCCCTGGGCGCCGTGCTGGCGGCGCTGGAGGACGGCAGGACCTTCCGCGACCACGCCACCCTCGTCGCCTTCCGCGACCGCCTGGCTGGCGCGCTGCAGCAGGCCTTCCCCGGCCTGGTGTTCAACGCGCCGCCCGAGGCCTGCCTGCCGACGACGCTGAACTTCGCCGTGCCGGGTGTCAGCTCCAAGCTGCTGCTGGACCTCTTCGATGCTGCCGAACTGCGCGTCAGCGGCGGCTCGGCCTGCAGCGCGGCCAAGGCCCAGCCGAGCTATGTGCTGGAGGCCATGGGCCTGCCGGCCTGGCAAGCGGCCGCAGCCGTGCGCCTGTCCTTCGGCCCGGTGGCCGATGCCGCCTTCATCGACGAGGCCTGCGCCCGCATCCGCATCTGTGGCGAGTCCCTGCGCGAGAGCTGCCTGGACCCGAGCGCTCCCGGCCAGGCCCTGCCGGCCGACGGCCTGACGCGCTTCGTCGTCGATGGCGCCTGCTGCTACCTGCTGGCCGACGCCGCCAGCCGCCGCGCCGTCGTCGTCGACCCGTTGCCCGAGCTGACAGAGAGACTCGCCCAGTGGCTGACCTGCCAGGGCTATGAACTGGCCGCGGTGCTGGACACCCACAGTCATGGCGACCACGCCTCGTCCGCGCCCGAGCTGCTCGCTGCCGCTGGCCAGTCGCGCGGTGATGTCGACGGCCTGGGCTGGCCAATCGGCGCCGACACCATCGCGCTGGGCACCTCCCGGCTGAACCGCATGCCGATTCCCGGCCACACCCAGGACTCGACGGCCTATCTGCTGTACGACGCGGGCGGATTGCGCCTGGCCTTCGTCGGAGACACCGTCATGCCGGGTGCGCTGGGCCGCAGCGACTTTGAACAGAGCGCGCCGCTGGCCTACGGCAGCTCGCTGGGCCGCCTGGAACAGGCCGTCGGCCCCCACGCCCTGCTGCTGCCTGGTCACGACTATGACGACCGCTTCGCCAGCACGCTGGCCGTGGAGTGCGTCGCCCAGCCGCTGCTGGGCGACGTGCTGGGTGGCCGCATCGACGGCGCCGGCTTTGCGGCCGCCAAGGCCCAGCTCGAGCAGGGCCTGGCCCTGACCGAATACCAGACCGTGGCCTGCGGCGCGCGCGTCGACAGCGCTTGCCCGCTTGCTTCCAGCGAGATGAGCCTGGACGAGCTGAATGGCCTGCTGCGCGAGCAGCCGCAGCTGCTGCTGGTGGACGTGCGCGAGCCCTACGAGCAGCGCCTGGGCCAGGCGCCCGAGCTCGGCGTGGGCGTGCGCCGCGAGGCCGTGCCGCTGTCGGGCCTGCCCAATGCGCTGGCCCGCTGGCTGACCCTGCCGGCCGAGACGCCCATCGTCTTCTTCTGCCGCAGCGGCAACCGCAGCGCGCAAGCCGCGCAGGCTCTGCGGCGGCTTGGGCATGAGCAGGCCTGGAGCCTGGGCGGTGGCCTGGCGCTGTGGCCGCGGGCGCTGGCCGGTGCCGACGCCGCGCTCGCCATCTGAGCGCCGGACCTGAAACCAGTTTCAGCGTCCTGGGTTCAAAGCCGGGCGGCGACCTCTTCGGCCAGGGCCAGCGAGGCCGTCAGCCCGGGCGACTCGATGCCGAACAGCTGCACCAAGCCCGGCGTCGCGGTGTCGATGCGGAAGTCCGCCGCCGCCTCGCCCGGGCCGCTCAGCTTTGGCCGGATGCCGCTGTAGGCCGGCTGCAGCGCGCCCGCGGGCAGGCCCGGCCAGTAGCCGCGCACCTCGGCCTCGAAGGCCGGTGCCAGGGCAGGGTCGACGGCGTAGTCCAGCCTGGCCGGCGCGCGCTCGGTCAACCACTGCACATCAGGCCCGAAGCGCGCCTGGCCGCCCAGATCCAGCGTCAGATGCACACCCAGGCCGCCGTCTACCGGCAGCGGGTAGATCAGGTGCGAGAACGGCGCCCGTCCGGCGAGTGAGAAGTAGTGGCCGCGGGCAAAGCGCAGTGGTGGCGCAGGCGTGCCCAGGGATTCAGCGACCTGCGCAGCAAACAGCCCAGCTGCATTGATGACGCAGCGCGCGCCCAGCTCGAAATCCTCCACCAGCAGCCGCCAGCCATCACCCTCCCGCGCGCCACCGGTCACCGCACTGGCCAGGGCCAGCGTCGCGCCGGCGTTCTCGGCGTCAGCCAGCAGGGCTGTCATCAGGCCATGGCTGTCGACGATGCCGCTGGACGGCGACAGCAGCGCACCCGCGGCGTTCAAGGCCGGCTCCAGCGCCAGCGTTTCGGTCCGACTCAGCAGGCGCAGGTCGTCAACGCCATTGGCCACGCCAGCCTCGGCGATCTGCTCCAGCCGCGGCAGGTCCTCGGCGCGTGTCGCCACCACCAGCTTGCCGCAGCGACTGTGCGCAATGCCGCGCGCCGCGCAGTAGTCGTAGAGCAGCATCTTGCCGCGCACGCACAGCCGCGCCTTCAGGCTGCCGGTTGGGTAGTAGAGGCCGGCGTGGATGACCTCGCTGTTGCGCGAGGAGATGCCCGTGCCGATGGCGCCGACGGCCTCGATGACGACGACCTCACGCCCGCGCAGCGCCAGCTCGCGCGCGATCGCGAGGCCGACAACGCCGGCACCGATGACGGCAATATCCACCTGGTCCATGAACGGAGTTTGCCTTGCCTAAAATGCGCAGCGCTTCGCGGCGAGTGCCGTGACGCCGTCTCTGCCGAGGGGTGCTGCGACGAGGGTCATGATGCCTTCGCCACGCTTGGTGAGGACGACAGGACAAGGGCGCCCTCTGTGAAGAAGAGGCTCCCGCATGCATTCCCCTCCCGCATCCCCTTCCGCATCGATACGCACCATCCTGCCGCTGGCCTTCGTCACCGGCGTCAGCATGGCCGCGATGGACCTCTACCTGCCCGCCGTGCCCGCTCTGCAGGCTGGCATGGGCATCAGCGTGCCCTTGGCCCAGGCCACCGTGGCCGTCTACCTGGCCGGCCTGGCAGGCGCCCAACTGCTGTGGGGCGAGCTGCTGAACCGCCTCGGTCCGCGGCGCTGCGTCGAGGTGGGCCTGCTGCTGCTGGTGCTGACCAGTCTGGGCTGCGCTTTAGCGCCCAACATCGAGACGCTGCTGGTGCTGCGCCTGCTGCAAGGTGTGTCAGCCGCGGCGGCGACGGTGGTGGCGCCGACCGTCGTACGCRCCACGCTGGCCGATGCCGATGTGGTGCGCGGCATCGCCGCCATCTCCATGGTCGAGGCCATCGTGCCCGCGGCCGGGCCGGTGCTGGGCGCGCTGATGCTGCGCGTGACGGACTGGCGCGGCACCTTCTGGGTGCTGGCGGCCCTGGCGCTGCTGTTGCTGCCGTGGGTGGTGAAGATCGCGCCGCGCAGGCTGCCCGGGCTCAACCTCGAGCACGACGCCGGCTATCTCGGCATCCTGCGCAACCGCAGCTATCTGCGGCTGGCCGGTTCGCATGCGCTGTGCATCGGCGCCTTGCTGACCTTCCTGGCCAGCGCGCCCCAGCTGCTGCAGCACACCCTGGGGCTGGGCACGGCAGCATTCGCGCTGCTGCAGGTGCTGGGTGTCGGCTCCTTCATGCTGGGCGCCTCGCAGTCGGGCCGGCTGGCCGCGCGCCTGGGCCATGCGCGCGTCGTGAGGCTGGGCAGCGTGGTGCAGCTGGTGGCCTGCACGCTGGCGCTGCTGGCCGCCTGGAGCGGGCAGCAGCTGCCTTATGCGGCGGTGGCGGCCTACTGGATGTGCTTCTGCGGCGCCCTGGCCATTCGTGGGCCGGCCACCTTCGTCGATGCCCTGGCCGTGCCGCCTGCGCAGATGGGCCGCGCGACGGCCTTGCTGGTGCTGGCGCTGCTTGCCGCCGGCGCCGTCGGTACGCAGTTGGTGGCGCCTTTCCTCGGGCATGCGGACAGCGCAGTGCCGTTGTTCAGCGGCGTGCTGTTGATGCTGCTGGCCAGCGCGGCGCTGGTGTGGCGCTATCCCTTGGTGCCTAAGGCTTGAGGTCGAGGGCGCGGAAGGCGCGCTTGCTCTTGTCCGCGTCCTTGCAGGCCTTCTTGCCCACCATGACGCCGCCGTCGTCGCTGAGCAGCGTGAGCAGCCCGTCCGGCCAGGCGAACAGCGCCTCCGGGCGCAGCGTGCCGAGTTCGGCCTTGACGGGCGCCGGCACATCGGTGGCCTTGCCGCTCCAGCGGAACAGCGCGAAGCTGCCCACGTCGGCCGGCGGGCCAGCGGCGATCAGATAGCCGCTGCCCACGCGCTCGATGGAGCGCACGCCGCGGCCGCCCAGGTCCAGGCGAATGGCGCTGCCAAAGCGCGCTGGGCCCTTGGCCGCGACCAGCTCGGCCGGGTTCAGCAGCGGAATGACGAGGGCACGCCCCTGCGGAATCGGGTTGCGCAGGCCGATCAGCAGGCTGCCATCGGGCGCCGCGGCCAGGCCTTCGATGTTGAAGCCGCCTTCCGCCTCGGCCGCGCGGCCAGCAGCGTCGGACAGTTTCAGCGGCGCCAGGGCCGGCGCCGCCAGCAGGTCGGCCAGCAGGCCCGTGTAGGGCTGGCCCACCGGCTCCACCGTCGTGCCGCGGATCTCGGTGGCGAAGAAGCGCAGCCGGTCTTCGCGTACCTTGCCGGCGCTGTTGCGCGCATGCGAGGCGATCCAGTAGATGCGGCGGCCGACCTGGGCCGCGCCTTCGAGGTCGGCTTCCTTGTCGGCCTTCAAGAACTTGTCGAGGTCGATCCCGCCGACGCTTTTGGCTTCGCCGCGCCTGTAGATGGTCAGCCGGTTGTGCTCATCATCGGCAACGACGAAATGACGCGCATCCAGCGCCACCGCCGCCGAGGCGTCGCACAGGCCCTCATAGCGCGTCTGCGCCGCGGCCGCGCCTACCGCACACAGCAGCAGCGCAGCCAGCGCGCGCATCAGGCCGCCAACGGCGCGGTGCGCAGCAGCAGCCAGGCCAGGGCCGGGCCGCTGACCTTGGCGCTCAGGCGCTCTCGCACGGTGGCGTGGTAGCGGTTCAGCCATTCGATCTCGTCGGCGCGCATCAGGCTGATGTCGATGCAGCGCGTGTCGATGGGGCAGAGCGTCAGCGTCTCGAACTCCAGCATCTCGCCGAAGGCGTTCTTCTCCGGCGTATCGATGGCGACGTTGAGCACCAGGTTCTCGATGCGCACACCCCACAGCCCCGGCCGGTACAGGCCTGGCTCGATG
>NZ_JBFUMO010000423.1:0-5237 GCF_054049355.1 Roseateles sp. P5_E11
AGGAAGCACCATCCACCCGTTTCCCTGGAGCCCGCCCATGTTCTTCGACCGCTTTCAGGAAATCAGCCCGCTGATGATCCCGATCCTGTCGCTGCTGATTCCCATCGTCGCCATCGTGGCCCACTACCTGGGCAAGGCTCACACCGAGCGCCAGCGCCACGAGACCATCCGCGAGTTGGCCCGCGCCGGCCAGCCCATCCCGCCCGAGCTACTGGGCGACGTGCAGGACAGCGACTGGCACCGCGCCAAGCGCGACCAGTCCAACCCCAACCGCATCCTCATTCCCGCCGTCATCAACATCGGCGTCGGCCTGGGCTTGATGGGCATGTTCAACGCCATGATGCCGGGCGCCTGGCTCTGGAGCATCGGCCTGATTCCGCTGTTCCTGGGGCTGGGCCTGGCGGTGTACTGGGCCGTTGAACGCAAGCAGCAACCGCCCCAGCCGTGACCTCCGGCGTTCCCGCCGCGCCGACCGAAGCGGTCCTGCAAGAGGATCGCCTGGTTGCCCGTGCCGCCGCCGGTGACCGCGCGGCCTTCGCCGCCCTCGTGCAGGCCCACCAGGGCTATCTGCGCAAGCTGCTCGGCCGCGTCTGCCGCGGCGACCAAGGCCGTGCCGACGACCTGGCCCAGGAAGCCTTCGTGCGTGCCTGGCGCGCCCTGCCCAAGTTCCGCGGCGAGGCGCGCTTTCGCACCTGGCTCACGCGGCTGGCCTATTCCGCGCTGTCGGCCGAACGGCCGGCTTTGCCTTTGGTGGACGACGCACCGCCGGAGCTGGGCGCACACAGCGACTTCGCCCCCGGCGCCGACTGGCGCATCGACCTCGACCGCGCCATGGCCGATCTCAGCGAGCCCCAGCGCCACGCGCTCCTGCTCTGCTACGGCGCCGACCTCAGCCACGCCGAAGCGGCGCTGGTGCTGGGCTGGCCGCTCGGCACGGTCAAGACACAAGTGCTGCGCGCAAAGGCCAAGCTGCGCGCGCAACTGCAAGCATGGGAGCCCACGCCATGACGATTTCCACGAACCACGACAACGACGCTTCTTTTGATGACGTGCTGCGGGAGCAGATGCAGAACGGCACCGAGCCCGATGACGCTGGCTTCAGCCTGCGGGTGATGGCGGCGCTGGCGCCCAAAGGAGTTTCATCGCAGCAGCGCCGCTGGGCGCGTTGGGTCAGGCGGGCGCAATGGGTGGCGATCAGCATCGCGGCCTGCGGTGCCGCTGCGTTGCTTGCTGATGGGAACCGGCCGCTCGATACGCCGCATGTGCTGGCGGCCGTATCGCTGATAGGGCTGCTGATCTTCTGGGCGATCCCCAGCCGTTGGAGCCGGGGCTGACGCACTACGGCCACTGAGGGTGGCTGACGAAACCGTCGCGCCATGCCAAGAGCCTATGGCTACACTGGCGACGTCGAAAAAGGCAGGGTCGGTTTTTCGGTAAGCCCGACCCCTCTCTGACGAGAGCTCTGCTCCATGCATTGCATGAGAACCCACGACGAACCTCAGCGCCTTTCGCGCTGCGGGCTCGTCTGTGTGGCAAAGCGGGTGCCGACGGTGCTTCGCGTTGTGATCCGGTCGAGTCCATTTGACTCAAAGGACAAATCAATGCAACTCAACCACCTCGATCTCTCAGTGCCTGATGTGACCGCAGCCACCGCCTTTTTCGAGGCCGCCTTCGGCTTCACGTTTCGCCAGATCAAAGGCAACGACGGCATGGCGATCCTCGATGGTGAAGGGGCTTCGTGCTCGTCCTCACCCGGGCGAAAGATGCCACCGAGCCGATGTATCCGAAGACCTTTCACATCGGTTTTCTGCTCGCTTCCGAGCAGGCCGTCATGAGCGCGCACGCACGGATGCTGGATGCAGGCATCGAACTCGCGCAGCCTCCGCGCGTGATGCGCGGCAGCCTGATGTTCTATTGCCACRCGCCCGGCGGGATCCTGGTGGAGGTGAGCCATCGGACGGTGGACTGAGGCGTGGGTTCGAGTGCGCTTGCAGGCAGATCACCCCGCTCACGTCGCGCTCTTGAACTTGTCCCGCTGCGACAGGCAATAGACCAGCGGCACAGCCACCCCCGCCAGGACTGAGGCGGAACCCGCGGCGACTGCCACGGGGATCGGAGCGAAGGCCCACAGCGCCACATAGACAAGCCCGCTGATCGTGATGGACCAGCCGCCGAGCCGGTTGACCCTGCGAGCCAGTTCGCTGGGGAAGAAGCGCTTGGGCATGCGGTTGCCATACCAGGCAATCATGAGCCCGTTCATGGCGATGACCACCCGGGTGACGTTTTCGCCGTCCGCATAGCCCAGCTTGCGTGCCAAGCTCATGCCCAGCGCCACGGCGACGATGCCACCGCCCCACGCAAGGCCTGCAATCAGATCAGCTTTCATCGCGCAATCTCCTTCTTGGGTTCCGGCGCGTCGGCGCTCGGGCTGAACGAATGGACGAAGCCCAGCAACGCTTCTTCGAGCACGGACAGCTTCAGGTGATACAGGACGGACTTGCCCGCCTTCTCGGCGTGTACGAGGTCGGCCTCCTTCAGCACGGTGAAGTGCGCCGACATCGTGGGCTTGGRGACATGGAACTGGTCACTCAGCTCACCGGCGCTCAAGGGGCCCTGCCTCAGGAGTTGCAGCACCTGGCGACGGGTGGGGTCGGAAAGGGCTTTGAAGACCTTGTTCATGGCTTGATGATTAGCTAATCATCGAAACGTGTCAAGGGCGCCCCGCACCGCCGACTGGTGCATCAACGCCCCACGGCGAGGCACGCGATCTCAGCCGCGAAGGCTTGAAGGAGGACTGCCAGAAAGCGGCAGACCGAGCGACGCCCGGTACACCACATGCAGAACCTGCGCAGAGGCAGGCGCGCCGCAAACTGGCACGCTTGATGCTGGCGTACCGATTGGTATACCAGCATGTGCACCATGAACAAGCGAAGCCTTCTGACCCTTGGAGACTGGCACCAGGCCTATCTGTACGGCGCGCCGCCCCGTGAGTTGCCGGGCGCGCTTGCCGGCCTCATCGGCCCGCACGACCTGGCCATGCTCGGCGAAGGCTGGCGGGCCTGCATGGCCGAACCGCATCCCGCCTGAAGCCTCACCCCTTCTTGCCTCCCCCTCTCAATCACCCAAGGAGCCGACCATGACCGATTCGTTCAAACCCCAGCGCCGCACCTTGCTGGGCGCGGCCGCCGCCGTGGCCACGCTGGGAGCGCCCGCGCTGGTGCGCGCGCAAACGCCCAAGATCCGCATCGGCTACTGGCCGGTGGCGGCCGGGCTGCCGTTCTATGCAGCGGTGGAGAAGGGTTACTTCAAGGAAGCGGGGCTGGACGTCGAGGCGCTCAAGTTCGCCGGCGCCCAGCAGGTGATGGAGGCCATGCTGGCAGGCCGCTGCGACGGCAGCTCCAACGGCACCGGCTCGGGCAACCTGGGCGTGGGCGAGATTGCTTCGCCCGGCCTCTTCAAGATCATCGCCACCAACCCGAGCAACCAGAAGTACGTGCTCGACCAGTTCCTCGTGCCCAAGGACAGCCCCGTCAAGACGCTGGCCGAGCTGAAGGGCAAGCGCGTGGCCAGCGGCCCCGGCATCCAGAACAAGACGCTGGCAATGGCCGTGCTGGAACGCGCCGGCGCGCCGGGCACGACGGTGACGGAGCTGCCCATCGGCCAGCATGTGGCCGCGCTAGCGGCCGGCCAGGTGGATGCCGTCTACACGCTGGAGCCCACGGGCACAGTGGGCCGGCTCAATGGCACGACGCGCGTGCTGGAGGCCGGCGTCATCGCCAAGTACATCCTCGGCGACCCGCTGGCGCCCTGGCACGGCGGCTCGGCCACGCTGACGACCGAGTTCATCAAGAAGCACCCGGCCGAGACGAAGAAATACATCGCCGCCTATGCCCGCGGCATCGACCTCGTGCGCAAGGACCCAGCCCAGGCGCGCAACTTCCTGAAGGGCTACACGGCCATCGAAGGCCCGCTCACCGGCGAGGTGCCGCTGGCCTCCTACATGCTCTACAACGAGTTCACACCGAGCGACGTGGCGGCCTTCCAGAAGTTCTTCGACCTGTTCACCGAGAAGGGCGTGTTCGAGAAGAAGCTCGACGTCACGACCCTTATCTACAAGGCCTGAAGCCATGGAACAAGCTCCTGCCGCCACGCCGCCCTGGCAGAAAGCCGACGGCCAACCCGCCGTGCGCCTGCCGCGTTTCAACGTCGCCAAGCTGCTGCCCTTCATCGGCCCACTGCTGCTGTTCATCATCTGGGATCTGGTCGTGCGCCTCGGCCTGATCCGGCCCATCCTGCTGCCGCCGCCGCTGGCCACACTGCAGACGCTCGTCGTCGGCCTGGCCGGCGGGCCGCTGCTGCTGGACTTCGCCACCACGGTGTGGCGCACGGTGCAGGCCTTTTTGATCGCCGCCGTCATCGGCGTGCCGCTGGGCGTGCTGCTGGGCAGCAACGAGCGCGCCTACCGCAGCGTCGAGTTCCTGATCGACTTCTTCCGCTCGACGCCGTCGTCGGCGCTGATCCCGCTGTTCCTGCTGATCTTCGGCGTGTCGGACATCAACAAGATCGCCATCGCCGCCTTCGGCGCGCTGCTGATCGTCGTGTTCAACAGCGCCTACGGTGTCATCAATGCGCGCAAGCAGCGCGTGATGGCGGCCAAGGTGATGGGCGCCTCGCGCTGGCAGATCTTCAAGGACGTGCTGGTGTGGGAAAGCCTGCAGCCCAGCTTCGTGGGCCTGCGCTCTGCCGTGTCGATGGCGCTGGTCATCGTCGTCGTGGCCGAGATGTTCATCGGCTCGGACAACGGCCTGGGCCACCGCATCATCGACGCGCAGCAGGTGCTGAACGTGAAGACCATGTACGCCGCCATCCTGGCCGCGGGCATCCTGGGCTATGTGCTCAACATTCTGTTCCTGGTGCTGGAACGCAAGATCGTCCATTGGAGTGGGAGGTAAGCCATGTCCGCCGTCATCAACGCCCCGGTCGTGCCCGATGTGCCCGTGCGCGCCTTCCAGCCCGGTCCCGCCGGCACCCACATCACCATCCGCGGGCTGACGAAATACTTCGCAGGCTGGCCGCTGTACGAGGACTTCAACCTCGACATCCCCAAGCACAAGATCGTGTCCGTCTTCGGCCCCAACGGCTGCGGCAAGAGCACGCTGATCAACATGATCGCGGGGCTCATCCCCATCGACGCGGGCCAGATCTTGTTCGACGGCAAGAGCCTCAAGGACACCAAG
>NZ_JBFUMO010000424.1:0-5236 GCF_054049355.1 Roseateles sp. P5_E11
GGCAGGGATTTCAGCGCGGCGATGGAGGGCACGAAAAAGTACGCGCCCCATTGCAGCGTGACGAAGGGCTCGGGGCCGAGGTCGATCTCGTAGGGCTTGCCGGCGTGCTCGAAGGGGAAGAGGCGCGGGCCGCCGCTGCCGTCGACGACACCCAGCAKCGGGTCGCTCTGCGCCGCATAGCCGCCGCTCGCGTTGCCGCCGGCCACCCAGCGCTGCACCACTTCAAACTGCTCGGCCAGATGGGCGTTGTAGGCCATGAAGACGAGGCCGCGGTCCTCGTCGTCCGGGGCATCGGCATGCACCGGCGCGCCATAGCTCATGCCGCGGCGCAGGATGCGCGGCATGCGGTTCCTGGAGAAGGCCGTGCCGGCCAGGTCGCGCGGGTTGGTGCGGCGGATGTGGGCGTGGAAGGGGCAGGCCGAGCCTTGCGCGTCCTTGGCGAAGTTGAAGTCATTGCTGCTGCCCGAGGCCTCGGGCGCCGCGAGCGGCCGGCCGTCCTGCCAGCGGCCCATCAGCTTGGCAAGCACCAGCTCGTGGTCCAGGCCGATCTTCCTGGCCTCCTGGTAGGTGCGCTTGGCAAAGCGACCGGTGTACTGGCGCAGCTTGCGCACCACCAGGAAGCTGCCGCGATCCAGCAGCGCATCGGGCTGCTCGGGCACGGTGTAGCCCTTGTCGCGCTCGGTGGGGAAGCCTTGCAACACCTCGCCGTACTTGACCTTGTCGTCCCAGGCCAGGCCCGTGGGCGGTGCGTCGTCCGGCGTCGGCACGGGCTGGCTGATGCCGTCCTTGAAGCCGAAGTGCTCCTTGTCGGCCGCATTGCTGCGCATGGGCTCGATGGCCATCAGCGCCAGGCCGGTGTTGACGGTCAAGGCCTCGGCCAACTCCTTCAGGCGCTTGTCGTCGGCCGCAGTGAAGTTCTCGCCCGGCTCGGCGGCCGCAAAGCGCAGCTGCACGAGGACATGGGCGTTGGCGGGGTCAATGCGGTCGATCTTGTTGACATGAGGCGCCAGCACCCAGTGCGAAGGGTGGTTGTGGCGCACGTCGCCCAGCAGGCCGGCGCGCGCGGCCATGCCTTCCTTGAAGGCCTGCGGGAAGCGTTCCAGGCGCGAAGCCGGGACGCCCAGCGCCCTCAGGCCTGACAGGGTCAGCGCCACCTGGCGCCAGACGGCGAGCTGGGCGCCGTCTTCGTTGTCGCGCTGGACCGGCGCGGTGCTGAGCCAGGCGACAGCCTGAGCCGGCTGGGCCACGCGCAGCAGCACCAGGCCGCCGCGGTTGCCGGGCGGTTTGCTCAGCAGGCAGCACTGCAGGTCGCCCGGCAGCAGCGACAGCTCGCGCGCCTTGATCTCGGGCTCGGGCAGCGGCTGCTCGAACCAGGCCAGCATCTCGTGATGGCGCTGGCGCAGCTGGCCGCCTGCGGTCTTGCCGCCATCCTTGGGAAACTGTTCAACCGTGCCCAGCTCGCGCAGCTCGAACAGCACGTCGTGGGTGGCGCGCAGCAGGCAGTCGCGGTCGGGTGCCCCGGTGCCGAAGTAGCGCTGCAGCGTGTACAGGCCCGCCAGCGGCAGCAGGCCGCGCGCCGCCATCGCGAAGCGCTCCTTGTCGCCAGCGGGCAGCGGCGGCGTCTCGCCGGAGGCCGGCGCGCGCAGGCGGTTGAATTCCAGCTCGTTGGCACGGCCGCGCTGAGCAGCCTCCAACCGGGCGAGGTATTCGCCATCGCCGACGCTGCGGCCGGAGGCGATGAACAGGAAGTCGGCCGAGATCTCGTGATCGCGCACCCAGCGCCCATAGGTCTCGAAGCTGCAGTCGCGCGACAGCGTGTAGGCCTCGGTGTGGCAGAGCATCAGGTCCAGCGTGGAGCCGAGCTGGTCCCAGATCACCCGCATATAGGGCTCCCAGCCGCCGTCGAAGCAGACGTTGAGCAGCAGCCGGTCGGGCGCTCCGTCCTTGCCGTCGACGATGCTCCAGCGGAAGGAATGGACGATGCGCCAACGGGCGACGATGTCGGTATAGGGCGAGGCCGGCGAGCTGGACTCGCGCGAGCCCAGGCGCAGGCCGTTGAGCGTCTTCAGCACCCTGCGCAGGCGGTCCACATAGGTGACGACCTCGAGCGCGTCGACAAAGCCGCGCTTGATGTCAGCCAGCAAGTTGAGGTCGGTGATGCCGCCGAGCTGAACGTCGTTGCCCCGTGCCATGACTCTTCTCCCTAGCTTTTAGGGGAGAAGTATCCCGGCACCGCATGACGCCGGGGACAGGGTCGGCCCTCAGGTTTAAGGAGGGATTCCGTTGATCCCTGCCGGACGCATTTCATCCGCGAAAAGCCGCAACCTATCGCAAACCCTTAGATCGGATGACCCCTCAAGATCACACTGGCGGCACACCAGAGAGAAAGAAGTCCGCCATGAACCGCATCAGCACCACCACCGCCGCCGCCCGCACCCGCCTGCAAGCCGTCAGCGCCGCCATCCTCGTCGCCCTGGTCGCCCTGACCGGCGCTACCTGGATGACGCTCACCGTGCCGGCCGAAGCGCCCGAAGTCGTCAAGCTGGACCGCGTGGTCATCAGTGGCGTGAGCACCCCGGAGCCGACGATTGCCCAGCTGCCCCGCGTCGTCATCGAAGGCCGCCGCACGCCGGATGCGACGCAAGTCGCCAGCGCCGACCTGACGGCCGCCGTCCGCTAAGCGGGCCGAGCGCCGGGCCGCCCCCTAGCCGGCCCGCACTGGCGATGTGCGTGGGGCTCAACGCCACACGCATCGCCGCCCCCTCGGGGGACCGGCCAGACTTGCCTGCGTTCAGCAAGGCGAGACTGGACGAGGGGCTAACGCCCCAACACGCGAAGGATCTCCCGGCCGTAGGCTTCGAGCTTCTTCGCCCCCACGCCGCTGATCTCCCCCAGTTCGGCCAGGTCCCCCGGCAGGACGCGGGCCATCTCCGCCAGCGTCGTGTTCTGGAAGATCACATAGGCCGGCAGGCCATGCTCCTTGGCCACCTCGGAGCGCCAGGCCTTCAGCGCCTCGAAGCGCTCATGACCTTCGGCATCCAGGCCCAGCGCCGGATCTGCCTTGGGCTTGGCACCGCCCCGCGACGTCTTTGACTTGCCGCGCGGCTTCTTCTCCTCGGCCTCGCGCAGGCGCAACTCCACCTCGCCCTTGAGCACCGCCCGTGCGCTGTCCTGCAAGGCCAGCGTATTGAACTCGCCCTCGGCGGCCACATGACCCAGCGAGATCAGCTGGCGCAGCACAGCCCGCCACTGCTGCTCGGACAGGTCGGCGCCGCAGGCCCAGGTCGACAGGTTCTCGTGGCCGTATTGCTTGGTCTTGTCGGTCGCCTTGCCCCGCAGCACGTCGATCAGGTGGCCGGCGCCGAAACGCTCGCCGCGCTGGTGGAAGCGGTAGATGCAGCTCAGCAGCTTGCGTGCCGCCTCGGTGCCGTCCCAGGTCTGCGGCGGGTTCAAGCAGTTGTCGCAGTTGCCACAGGGCGTTGACGCTTCGCCGAAGTAGCCCAGCAGCCGCACGCGCCGGCAGTCAGTCGCCTCGGCCAGCGCCAGCAACGCATCCAGCTTGCCGCGCTGGCCCTGCTTGAAGACCTCGTCGGCCGGGCTGTCGTCGATCATGCGGCGCTGGTTGACGACGTCAGCCAGGCCATAGGTCATCCAGGCCTCGGCCGGCGCGCCATCGCGGCCGGCGCGACCGGTCTCCTGGTAGTAGCTCTCGATGTTCTTGGGCAGGTCCAGGTGGGCGACGAAGCGCACGTCGGGCTTGTCGATGCCCATGCCGAAGGCGATGGTGGCCACCATGACGATGCCGTCCTCGCGCAGGAAACGGTCCTGGTGGCGGCGGCGCACGTCGGCGTCCAGGCCGGCGTGGTAGGGCAGGGCCTTGATGCCCTCGCTCTCCAGCCACGCCGCCGTCTCGTCGACCTTCTTGCGGCTCTGGCAGTAGACGATGCCGGCCTCGCCCTCGTGCTCGTCGTTGATGAAGCGCAGCAGCTGGTCGCGCGGCGAGGTCGTCTTTTCGGCGATCAGGTAGCGGATGTTGGGCCGGTCGAAGCTGCTGATGAAGACGCGTGCGTCCTGCAGTTGCAGCCGCTGGATGATGTCGGCCCGCGTCAGGTCATCGGCGGTGGCCGTCAGCGCGATGCGCGGCACATCGGGGAAGCGCTCGTGCAGCAGACTGAGCTGCAGATACTCGGAGCGGAAGTCATGCCCCCACTGGCTGACGCAATGCGCCTCGTCGATGGCGAACATCGACAGCAGGCCGCGTTCGTGCAGCGAGGCCAGCTGGGCCAGGAAGCGCGGCGTCGTCAGCCGCTCGGGCGCGGCGTAGAGCAACGTCAGCCGCCCGCTCATCATCTCGCGCTCGATGCGGCTGGCCTCCTCGCCGGTCTGGCTGGAGTTCAGGAAGGCGGCGTGCACGCCGGCCTCCTCCAGCGCACCGACCTGGTCGTGCATCAGCGCGATCAGCGGGCTGACGACGATGGCCACGCCCTGTTGGCGGGTGTGGCGCACGATGGCGGGCACCTGGTAGCACAGGCTTTTGCCACCACCGGTGGGCATCAGCACCAGCGCGTCGCCGCCGGCGGCCACCTGCTGGACGATGTCGGCCTGCTGGCCGCGGAAGGCGGTGTAGCCGAATACTGCTGACAGGACCTGGTGAGCTGCGGATTGCAGGTCGTCGGAGGCTTGGGGAAGATGCAGGGGCGGATTCATTCAGCCGCCATTGTCCCAGGAGCTTCCAGATGCCCCCGTCCGATAAAGCCGCCGAATTGCGCGAGCGCCTGATCCGCAATTTCAATGACGCGCCGCGCGAGCGCTTTGTGCGCCCGCCGCGCTACGACACCGAGACCACGTCGCTATCCAAAGGCACCGCCGCCCAGCAGTTGGGCGCCAGCTTCGACATCCTGGCGCCCGGTCAGATGGGCTGCCCTTACCACTTCCACTACGCCGAGGAGGAGATGTTCATCGTGCTGCAGGGCGAGGGCACGCTGCGCGTCGCCGGCGAGCTGGTGCCCATCCGCGCCGGCGACACCATCAACATCCCGGCAGGGCCCGAGTACCCGCATCACATCATCAACACCTCGGACGCGCCGCTGCACTACATCAGCATCAGCACGCAGAAGGAGCCGGAGATCTGTGTCTACCCGGATTCGGGCAAGGTGGGTGCTTTCGCGCCGGGCCTGCGCCTGCTTCAAAAGCAGGACGCCGGGCTGGACTACTGGGTTGATGAGCCCTAGGAGCC
>NZ_JBFUMO010000425.1:0-5233 GCF_054049355.1 Roseateles sp. P5_E11
GAACTGGGCAGCGAAGGCGCCTTTGGCTGGGGCAGCGCCTATTTCCCGCAGTACACGGTGGACCCGAAGGAGCGCCTCGTCATCCTCTTCATGACGCAGCTGCGGCCGGCGGGCAATTCGACGCTGCATCTGCGCGTGCGCGGGCTGACGTATCAGGCGCTGATCAAGTGATCCGCAAGCGCGCGCTATACCGCGCAGCTATGGCAAACGCGGTGATAGCGCTCATCTGAGCGAAGAGTTGCGGGCGCACGAGCGGCGCTGTTCAAACGCTCATCTGGTTGAGTACACGCGGAGGCAGGCGCTGCCTACATTCCGCTCCGGCTGCGGGCAAGCCCGCAAACCGTGAACAACGACACAAGACCAGGAGACTTCATGAACACGACAAGCTCGCGCCGGCCTATGGCGCACTGGCTGGCCGCAGGCCTGCTCGCCGCGGCGGCACCGGCCGCGATGGCCGCCTTCAGCATCACCACCGTCCACGACAACAACAACGCGGCGCGGCCGCAGTACGTCATCGACACCGATGGCGGCCTGGTGTTCAAGGTGCGTGGCTGGGACAGCAGCAGCACCACGGCCATCGGCGACTTGTCCAGCATGGTCTACAAGGGCGTGGAGTACGCCGACCCCGCCCGCGGCACACAGCTCAACTCCGGGGCCGACTGGCTCTACAACGGCGTCAGCGCCGTGGGCCTGAAGGTGGAGGCCGTCAGCGCCAACGGCACCGTGACGCCGGCTTCCAGCAGCAACGGCGGCGTGGTCAACGCGAGCGACTACATCCGCGTCACCCTCACCAGCACCAGCACCAAGGGTGGCGTGCTGACGCACTACTACCTGGTGAAGAAGGGCGAGTCCAACATCCACATGGGCACGCACTTCACCGAAGAGCCGGACGTGCACGGCCTGGTGCGCTTCATCGCCCGCATCCCCATCGCCAAGCTGCCCAACGGCGGCCCGGTCAATGCGGCCGGCGGCCTGCGCACCTACAACGGTGAGAGCTTCTGGGCCGAGGACCTGCGCGGCACCAGCGGCGCCATCGAGGCCAGCSACGTGTTCGGCTTCCCGGCCACCRATGCGCGATACGGCCAGTCACGCTCCAAGCACTACGCCAACCGCCGGCTGAAGGACTGGGAGTTCGTCGGCGRCTCCGGCCCTGGCGTGGGCATCTGGTTCTGGCGCGACAACAACGAAGGCGGCTCCGGCGGCCCCTTCTACCGCAGCCTGCTGCAGCAGATCACCGACACGACCAACGAGCTGACCTACATCGTCAATTACGGCGAGGCCMAGACGGAAGCCTTCCGCATGGGGGTACTGAACACGTACACGATGATCTTCAACGACGGCACGGCCCCCACGGCCCGCCCCGACACCAGCTGGTACGGCAACGTGGGCCTGCTGGGCTACGTGCCTCCGGTGGGCCGAGGCTCGGTCAGCGGCGCCGGCCTGACGGGCCGCATCGCCGGCCTGCCCTACGCGGTGGGCTTCGCCAACGCGCAGGCACAGTACTGGGCCGACGCCGACCCCGTCGACGGCCACTTCACGGCCACGGGCATGCTGCCGGGCGTCTACACGATGACGGTCTACAAGGGCGAGCTGGCCGTGCAGACCGGCTCGGTGACGGTGACCGCCAATGCCACGTACGCGCTGAACCCGGTGGCCATCACGGCCGACCCCGAGGCCACGCCGACGCTGTGGCGCATCGGCCACTGGGACGGCACGCCGCAGGAGTTCATCAACGGCGACAAGCTGACCTTCATGCACCCGTCCGACGTGCGCATGGCGTCGTGGAATATCAGTCCCTTCGTCATCGGCCAATCCAATGCCGCAACGCAATGGCCCGCCTATCAATGGAAGGATGTCAACAACGGCCTGCAGGTGCGCTTCACGCTCAAGCGCGGCCAGAACACCGCGCCGCTGCGGCTGCGCCTCGGCACCACGGCCGACTTCGCCGGCGCCCGCCCACAGGTCACGGTCAACAGCTGGACGTCGGCCATTCCCGCCGCACCGCCCAAGGTGTCGCGCAACCTCACCGTGGGCACCTACCGCGGCTTCAACCGCACCTACAGCTTCGACATCCCCGCCGCGCAGCTGGTCGTCGGCACCAACGTGCTGACCATCAACACCGTCAGCGGCACCGCCGGTGCCGCCTTCCTGRGCCCGGCGCTGTCCTTCGATGCCATCGATCTGATTGCCGCGCAATGAACGCTCTTCCCATGAAAAACATCACCCTCCTCGCCTCTACCTTGCTGGCAGCCCACGTCAGCGCCGCCGTCGTGCAGACCACCGGCGCCGGCAGCGCCACGCCGAGCGCAGCGCACCTGACCTCCGCTGCCGACTTCGAGGCCAACATCAACCTGGACAGTCCCTGGTCAGAAGGCGGCCTGCTGTTCAGCCACACGGGCTTTGCCAACGACAACGGCGGCTGCGGCTATGCCGGTGGCAACTGCGTGGACCTGGGCGCCGGCGAGACCTACAGCCAGGCCTTCTCGGGCAACTACTTCGCCACCGCAGGCATGAACGCCTACCTGTCCATCCGCAGCACGGCACGCGACCTCAACGGCATCGAGTTCGCCGTCGATTCGGGCTACGCCAACATCTACCTGATGTGGCAGACCTGGCTGGACGGCGTGCAGACCGGCACCGGTCGCGTGTCCCTGGGCGCGGCGGGCATTGGCGGCGTACTCGGGCTGAGTGACGCCGTCGGCTTTGACGAAGTGCGGGTGTATGCCTTTGACAGCGCGACCGACASGAGCGGCTACAGCGTGCCRGCCATCGACAGCGTGCGCGCCTTCACTCTTCCCGAGCCGGGCTCGCTGGCCCTGGCCTCGCTGGCCGGGCTGGGTGTGGCCGGCATCAGGCGCCGCCGACGCGGCTGACGCCACCGCGACCCCAAGTCAAAGGGCCGGCCTCGCGGGAGGCCGGCCCTTCTTCTTCGTGGCTTGCAGATCAGTGCGCGCCGGTGCTCGTGCGCCAGGCGTCGCGGTAGGCCCGCCATCCCGGCAGGTTCAATGCGGCCACCGGCGCGGCTGCCGCCTCGGGCGCGCTGCCCCAGGCGTCCAGCAGCCAGGCGCCGCAGGTTGTGCCACTGCTGTCGTCCGACACGGTCACCTCACGGTCTTCGGCCAGGCCGGCAAGCAGCGGGCCGAACCAGGGGTTGGCCGTGAATGCGCCTTCGACGACGACACGGCCGGTGGTGCCCAGGGCGGCCAGGCAATGGTCGGCCATCAGCACGACGTAGAGCGTGGCCAGCGCGGCCTGTTCGGCGGGCGTCTGGGGTGCTGGGCCGGTGACACGGCCGGGCTGGCCCGCGAACGGGCCGCCGGTTTCGGCATAGCAGGGCAAGGCCAGGGTGCGCTGTGCAATGAGTCGCTGCAGTTCGTCCAGACCGAAGCTGGCCGGCTGCGCGCCGGCAATGGCACCGAATTCGCGCCCACCCATGAAGCGCATGCAGGGCACTGCGTCGCCAAAGACATCGCAGTTGGCCAGCATGTCCTGGGCCTCGACGAGAGGTTGGGTCGCCGAACCCAGGGCCGCCGCGATGACCCAGGTGCCGGTGGACAGCACCGTGCAGGGGCCGCTCTGCTGCAGGGTCAGCAGATGGCGCAGCAGCGAGGCATTGCTGTCGTGGATGCCGCAGACGATCTCGCAGTCGCCGGGCAGGCCGGTGTCCGCGGCCAGCTCGGGCCGCAGCTTGCCCAAGCGCGCCCAGGCATCGCGGCGCGGCGGGAACAGCTTCTCCCAGCCCAGGCGCTCGACCAGGCTGGACCAGCGGCCCACCCGGGGACGCCACAGGTCGGTATGGCAACCCAAGGAAGTGACCTCGCTCGCAGCCACCCCGCACAGCCGCCAGGCCCAGTACTGCGGGTACATCAGCACATGCCGGGTGCGAGCGAACTCCGCGGGGAATCTCGCCTGCAGCCAGTCCAGCTGGCGGCCGAGGTTGAGGCCGGCCGGCAGCCGCGGCGAACCGCTCTCGTCGAACGGCGGCCGCAGCGTGTCATAGCGAGCGGCATCGACGGCGTCGCCCGGCACATGCTCATAGTCAGGCACCGGCAGCACCAGGCCGGCGTCATCGATCAATGCCGCCGTCGCGCCATGGGTGACAGGCACGATGGCGCGGATGCACGCCAGCGTGGAAAGCTCGCGCAGCTGGTCCAGCATCCAGCCCCACAGCCTCTCGGTGTCGTGGTACGGATAAGGCCCGTCTCGCCGCGCGGTATTGGGCGTGCGCGCTTCGGCCAGCGTCTTGCCAGCCGCGTCGATGAGGGTCAGCTTGGCGTTGGTCTTGCCGATGTCGAGGACGACGGTGCCTGAAACGAGATCGCCGGCCGCAGGGCTCAAGACACCAGCCCCGCATGCCGGTGGTAGGAGCCCGACTCCAGCACGGCCGCATAGTCATGCGAGCTCAGCGCCGAAGCCTCCACCACGCGAGGGTCCACGGCTTCAGGCTCCACGGTGATGACGCGCACGCCGTAGTGCTCCAGCAGTTGCACGGCACTGTCGGACGCGCCGGTGTCGGTAATGACGGTGGACACGCGGTTCAAGCCGCACAGCACCAGGCCCGCCTTGCGCTGGAACTTGGAGCTGTCCACCAGCACGATCAGCTCCTCCGCCTGGCTGATGAGGCGCTTCTCCGCCTGGATCAGCAGCGGGTCGGCCTCCATCAGGCCCAGGATGGACAGCCCGTAGACGCCCATGAACATCTTGGCCGCGTAGTGGTGCTGGGCCACGTCGTTCTCGAACGGGCTGAGGATGACGTTCTGCTCGCGGTAAACCTTGCCGCCGGGCAGGATGATCTCGTTGTCGCTGGTGACGAGCAGGCGCTCGGCCATCAGGAAGGAGTTGGTGAGAATCTTCAGCCGCTTCTCGACGAGAAACTCCGCCATCATGAAGGTGGTGGTACCGCCATTGATGATGATGGTTTCTCCGTCATYGCACATCGAGGTGGCATAACGCGCGATGGCGCGCTTGGCGGCCGTATGTTGCTGGGCATTGTTTTGAAAAGTCTCGCTGGACAGCGTGTATGACTTTTTCTTCTGCTCCAACCTTTGCGCGCCGCCTCGAGTGCGGGTCAACTGGTTTTTTGCGGCCAGCCAGGAAATATCCCGCCGCACCGTCGCGGCCGAGGCCGACAACCAGTCCATCAATTGCTGAACGCTGGCGTGCTCGCGTTCGTCCAGCAGTTTGAGCAGACGCTTGTGACGCTTGTGATTGATCATGGGGATCACCTTTATCG